>NZ_JBEZBW010000045.1:0-62602 GCF_040647305.1 Saccharothrix sp. NPDC042600
GGCGCAGCCCAACCGCGCTTTGGTCTTCTCCGCAACCAGCTTTTCCGGTTGCGGAGAAGACCAAAGGGTGGTTGCCTCCGGCAGGCCGTGCGGGGACAGACCGACGCCCTTCCACCCCCGGGGGCCTGCCCGCCGGCGAGGCGCTTTTGATCTTGATAGCGCGCAGCGCGTGCGGCTTGAGCGCGCCAGCGCGTAAGTCCTGAGAGCGCGAAGCGCGTCCAAGCCAGCGCAGCGTCCAAGCCAGCGCAGCGTCCAAGCCAGCGCAGCGGAAAGTTTAAGAAGAAACGGTCCGCCGAGCCTGCTCCAAAGCGTCGCGCATCAACTCCTTGGCGGTATCAGTGGCCCGGGCCTGCTGGAGAACGGCCTGGTCGTGCTGGTCGGCGTGCTTGGACCAGATCCCCTGCGTGACGTCCAACTCGGACCCGGCCGCGTCGGTGAAGTACGACCCGACGGCGTCCTGCACGTAGCGGAACTGCTGGGCCGCCGCGTCGATGTTCTGGCTCGCGGTGTTCTGCATCTGGCTCACCGCGCCGGCGATGGTGTCGAAGACCATCCTGATCTCGGTCATGTCCGCTCCCCTCCGGCTCAGCCGTTGATGACCGAGGCGACGCCGTAGCTGACGCCGGCGACGACCTGGTTGCTGTCGGCGTCGACCGACTCGTACAGGTTCGCCACGACGCGCGTGCTGTCGGCCTGCTGCTGCAACATGTTCGTCAACCGCTGGCTGTCACCCAGCCGCGCCTCCTCCACCGAGGCGAACGCGGTGTGCGACGTGCCGGTCCAGCTGGACCCGGCCAGCTGTGCGTTGTGGTTGCCCAACGCGACGCTGTTGTTGCCGATCTCCTCGGCGTGCGCGCCGGTGTTGTTCGACAGACCGAGCAGGCCCTCGGTCTCGCCGTGGAGAAAGTGTCCGGTCATCGGCACTCCCCTCTCGCTCCAGGTTCCGGGAACCGGATCAGGCCCCGCCACGAAAGCTAGGCAGCCCGCCCCACCACCGACACCGCGTGACCCGTTCCTGCCACCGCCCCCACGCGTCCCCGGCGCCACCCGACCATCCACAACCATGGCGACTGTCGTGGTGAAAAGGCCGGCTCGGGTGCCCGCGCCGGAGATGCCGGCGGGCGAGCTGGTCCTCCAGGCACCTCCGGAGATCCCGCCCCCGCCGGGCCGGCAGTGGTTGCAGCTGTTCACCGTCCTGCCGATGGTGGCCATGATGGGCGCGACGATGCTGATGTTCTCGGGCAGCACGACCGGCCAGATCCGGTTCGTCGTCTACGGCCTGATGGGCGTGGGCATGCTGGGAATGGTCGTCATGGGTCTCCTGCAAGGCGGTGGTCCGAGCAAGCGCGAGATGGGGCACGCGCGCCGCAAGTACCTGCGCCACCTCGCGCAGCACCGCCTGCGCCTGCGCCGGTCCGTGCGGCGGCAGCGCGTGGTCATGGAGTACCTGCACCCCGACCCGTCCTCCCTCTGGTCGCTGGCCGCGAGCCACCGCCTGTGGGAGCGCCGCAAGGACGACCCGGACTTCGGCGTCGCCCGCATCGGCCGGGGCGCGCAGAGCCCGACCACCACGGTCGTCGCGCCCGACACGAAACCGCTGGAGGAGCTGGAACCGTTGTCCGCGCTGGCGTTGCGGCGGTTCATCACCACCTACGCCACCGTGGACCGGCTCCCGGTCGCCATCGCGATCAACGGGTTCAGCCGCGTCCACCTGCGCGGCGACCGCACGGCCGCGACCAGCCTCGCCCGCGCGCTGCTGGCCCAGCTCGCCACCCTCCAGTCGCCGGAGGACCTGCGGATCGCGGTGTGCGCGGACGACGAGCGCCGCCCCGACTGGGAGTGGCTGAAGTGGCTCCCCCACGCGCTGCACCCGGAGCGCACGGACGCCCTGGGCCCGCTGCGCCTGGTCGCGCCGACCGTGCCCGCGTTGGAGTCCCTGCTGGAGGAGGAACTGGCCAGCCGACCCCGGTTCGACCCCGAGGTGGACGCCCGCTCACCCGGTCCGCACCTGGTCGTCGTGCTGGACGGCGGGTCGGTCGCGGGGTCCGGGCACCTGATGACCGGCGGCGGGGTCGAGGGCGTGACGGTCCTCGACCTGACCACCACCCCGCCGCGCGCGCTCGACCGCACCACCGTCGTGCTGGACGTCGCCGCCGACGGCGAGCTGACCGCCGAGACCACCGACGGCGCGAGCCCGCTCGGTGTCGCCGACGCGTTCGGCCCGCACGCGGCCGAGGGCCTGGCCCGCCAGCTCGCACCGCTGCGCCTGACCGCGGGTGTGCCGGGCGACGCCCCCATGACCACCGAACTCGGCCTGGCGGACCTGCTGGAACTGGGCGACCCGTACGCGTTCGACCCGGACGACACGTGGGTGCCGCGCCCCAACCGCGACCGGCTGCGCGTGAAGTACGGCATCCGCGGCGACGGCACGCCGATCGAACTGGACCTCAAGGAGCCCGCGCAGGACGGCATGGGCCCGCACGGCCTGCTGATCGGCGCGACCGGCTCCGGCAAGTCGGAGCTGCTGCGCACCCTGGTCCTCGCGCTCGCCGTGACGCACCCGCCCAGCTCGCTCAACTTCGCGCTGGTGGACTTCAAGGGCGGCGCGACGTTCACCCGGCTGGACGCGTTGCCGCACACCAGCGCCGTGATCACCAACCTGGCCGACGAGCTGCACCTGGTCGACCGGATGACCGACGCGATCAACGGCGAGCTGATCCGCCGCCAGGAACTGCTGCGCGCGGCGGGCAACTTCTCCTCCCTGCGCGACTACGAGAAGGCCCGCGCGGCCGGCGCGCCCCTCCCCGAGGTGCCCACGCTGCTGGTCATCTGCGACGAGTTCTCCGAGCTGCTGTCCGCCAAGCCGGACTTCATCGACATGTTCGTCCAGATCGGCCGGGTCGGCCGGTCCCTGGGCGTCCACCTCCTCCTCGCGTCGCAACGGTTGGAGGAGGGCCGGTTGCGCGGCCTGGAGACGCACCTGTCCTACCGGATCGGCCTGCGGACGTTCTCCGAGCTGGAGAGCCGCGCGGTGCTGGGCGTGTCGGACGCCTTCCAGCTGCCGCGCGCCCCGGGCCACGGCTTCCTCAAGGTCGGCATGGACCCGATGGAACGGTTCCGCGCCGCGTACGTGTCCGGCGTGCACCAGAAGCACCCGGGCGCGAACACGCAGTCCACCACAGCGGAACGCCTGGTGCTGCACGAGTTCACGACCGCTTACGTGGCCCCGGACCCGGCGGTGGAGGAGGCCGCGCCGGAACCCGACCAGGACGCCGTCGGCGAGACCCTGCTGGACATCCTGGTCGACCGCCTGGCCGGCCGCGGCACGCCCGCCCACCAGGTGTGGCTGCCGCCGCTGGACCGGTCGCCCACCCTGGACGCCCTGCTCCCGCCGGTCGCGGTCACCCCCGAACGCGGCCTGACCACCGGCGCCAACGACCTCAAACCGGTGCTCGGCGTCGTGGACCGGCCGTTCGAGCAACGCCGCGACCCGCTCGTGCTCGACCTCTCCGGCGCGGCCGGGCACGTCCTGGTCCTCGGCGCTCCACAGGCCGGCAAGAGCACCACCCTGCGCACGCTCATCACCGCCCTGGCGCTCACCCACACCCCGCGCGAGGTCCAGTTCTACTGCCTGGACTTCGGCGGCGGCGCGCTGGCCGCGCTCACCGACCTGCCGCACGTCAGCGGCGTGTCCGGGCGCCTGGCCACCGGCGCGGTCCGCCGCACGGTCGCAGAGGTGGCGACCGTCCTCGCGCACCGCGAGCGCCTGTTCGCCGAGCACGGCGTCGACGGCATGGCCACCTACCGCAGGCTGCGCGCCGAGGGCCGGTTCGCCGACCACCCGCACGGCGACGTCTTCCTGGTCATCGACGGCTGGCAGACGCTGCGCGGCGAGTTCGCCGACCTGGAGGAGGCGGTGGGCGACATCGCCGCCCGCGGCCTGTCCTACGGCGTGCACGTGGTGGCGAGCGCGGCGAGGTCGTTCGACCTGCGCATGAACATCCGGGACCTGTTCGGCAGCAAGCTCGAACTGCGCATCGGCGACCCGATCGACTCGGTCGTGGACCGCCGCGCGGCGATGGGCGTGCCCGCCGACTCGCCGGGCCGCGGCATCTCGATGTCGGCGCACCAGATGCTGGTCGCCCTGCCGAGGGTGGACGGCAAGCCCACGCCCGACGACACCACCGACGCGCTGCGCGCCCTGGTGACGACGATCGCGCGGGCGTGGCCGGGCGAGCGCGCCCCGTCCGTCCGCCTGCTCCCCGGCGTCCTGCCACTGGCCGAATTGCCGCCGGAGGACCGGTTGACCGGCCCGGACGCCGGCCTCGCGGTCGGCATCCACGAGAAGGACCTGTCGCCCCTGCGGCTGGACTTCGCGACCGACCCGCACTTCTTCCTGCTGGCCGACACGCAGTCCGGCAAGACGTCGTTCCTGCGCGCCCTGGCCCGCCGGATCACGGCCGCCCACACCCCGGACCAGGCGCGGATCATCCTGGTGGACCACCGGCGCGGCCTGCTGGACGAGGTGCCGAAGGAGCACCTGCTCGGCTACGGCACCAACGACAACAACAGCCGCGGCCTGCTCGCCGAGGTGGCGGAGGCCATGACCCACCGGCTGCCCGGTCCGGAAGTGACCGCGGACCAGCTGCGGGCCCGCAACTGGTGGAAGGGCCCGGAGATCTTCGTGCTGGTGGACGACTACGACATGGTCGCCACCCACCAGGAACACCCGTTGATGCCCCTGCTCCCGCTGGTGGCGCAAGGATCGGACATCGGCCTGCACGTCGTCCTGGCCCGCCGCAGCGGAGGCGCGGGCCGGGGCCTGTTCGAACCCTTCCTGGCGCGGCTGCGCGAGGTGGGGACGCCGGGCCTGATGATGTCCGGCGACCGCGACGAAGGCCCCCTCCTGGGCGGTATGCGGGCCCAGGTGCTCCCGCCCGGACGCGGCTGGCTGGTGGACCGCCGGGGCCACAAGGGCCTGGTCCAGATCGCTTGGCACCCGCCCCGCGACTGAGCGCCGGCCGGTTCCTGCCGAGCGCCCGTCGCGCCCGACCGCAAGTGCTTGTCTGGTAAGGGAAACCTGGCTGGAGCGACCACGCCGGGACACCGCGGTCCAGCGCGTGCTGTGGCAGGTAGACCACGAGGAGGGGCAGTATGACCACCGACCGCATCGAGGGTGACACCACCGCGATGAGCCTGTTCGCGCAACGGCTCACCGCGCCCCCGTCGCCACCGTCCCTGGGACGGCTGGGCACCCCGCCCAACCTGAGCGGGCTGTTCGAGGGCATCGCGATGTCCGTGCTGGACAAGGCCGCCACGGCCGCCGCGGCGCAGTTCCTGGCCAAGACGACGGAGGAGTTCGCGACGTTCGGCGTGAAGGCGTCGACCGCGGCGGCCACCTACACGGCGGCGGACGTGACGTCCATGGCCGGCCTGGTGAAGGCGGGCGCGGAATTCGCCCAGAAGGGCATCGAGACCCTGCAACAACTCTCCGCCACCCACCTCGGCGGCACCCAACCGGAAACCACCCAACCCGCTGCGGGCCAACCCGCCGCAGGCCAACCCGGCACCACCCAACCCGCTGCGGGCCAACCCGCCGCAGGCCGGCCCGGCAGCGCCGCACCCGCCCAGCCCACCGCCGCCGACCCGCGGCCCGCCCCCTGAGGAGCGCCCAGTGGCCGTCCCCTACAACGCGCTGCCCATCGAGGCGCACGTCGCGATGATCACCGCCGAACAGGCCAACGTCCCCGTCCTCACCGACGCCGCCCGCATGTGGACCGAGGTCCGCACGTGGATCGAGTCCGCCCGCGTCGAGCTGCACGCGCGCGCCCAGGACCTCGCGCCCCACTGGACCGACGAGGCGGGCCGGGCGATGGAGGAGAAGTTCCAGCGCTCCGACGCCGAGCTGAAGATGTGGGGCGAGCGCATCGACGCCTCCCGGGTGTCCGAGACCCTGACCACCCTCGCCGCCGCGATCCCGGAGACGCTCCAGACCGTCACCGCGCTCTACGAGAGCTACCTGGCCGCCCTGTCCAACCCGTTCACCGCCGGCCTGGCGGTCGCGTTCCAGCAGGCCGCCGGGACGCGCATGACCGCGTTGGGCGGCCAGTTCGACATGTCCATGCTGACCGTGTGCGCGGCGTCGGGCATCAAGTCCCCCGGTGACGTGCTGCCCGAACTCCCGCAGGTGTCCGAGGAGGACCTCGAAGCCGCCACGGCCGTCCTCGGCGCGGCGACGTCGTTGCAGGGCTTGGCGTCCTCGGCCCTGGGTTCCTCCGGGTCGCTGCCGAACGTGTCGCTGCCGGACGTGTCCCCGCCGGAGCTGCCGAGCACGGACTTCTCCCTGGCCGGCGTCACCACGCCACCCGCGCCGACCGCCCCGACCGGCCTGCCCACCGGCGGCGGTGGCGGCGCGCCGGCCCTGTCCGGTGGACCGCTGCTCGGCGTCCCGGCGACGTCCGCCACCGGCCTCCCCCTGGCCCGCCCGGCCGGCAAGCGCCCCGAGCCGACCACCACCGGCATCAAGGCCGGCAACGCGCTCGGCACCCCCATGATGCCGCCGATGATGCCCCCGCACGCCGGCCAGCAGAACGGCACCGTCAAACCGTCCACGAACGACGGTCGAACCGGCCGATCCCGCACCACCCACCGCACCGCGGAGGCCACGGACGGCGTTCCCGAGACCCTGCGCGGCCGGTCCGGCGACACCCCGCGCCCGGCCGCACCCACGTACTCCGGCCAACCGCTGGACGAGGAGCTCTGGCAACTCATCCGCGACCACGCGTCCCGCTGACCGCGGGGAAGGAGCGCCCAGGCGCTCCTTCCTCATGCCAGGGCCAGCACCGCGACCGCGGGAGCCATGTAGATCAGCGGGAACGCCACGTGCCCGTAAGACTTCGCCCGCAACACCGTGACGACCGCCCCGGTGAAGTAGACGACGAGCCCGACCGCCGCCGCGACCCCCACCACCGGCACGAACAACCCCACCACGAGCCCGATCGCGCCCAACGCCTTCGCGGTCCCCAGCCACGTCCACCACGAGCGCGGCACGCCGTAGTCGGCGAGCGGCTCCACGACCCACTTGGCCTTGGTGAAGACCGAGAAGGCCGAGAACCCGGCCATGAACGCGCCCAGGACGGTGACGACGATGTAGGTGGTCGACATAGCGCAACTCCTCCGCGGTTTCGCTTGGTCCTTCACCCCCTCGACCCCGCCCGTGGCGCGGATGTGACGACCGGGCGGCGTCAACTCCGTGACGCCGCCCACACCCGTCACGCGGCGACCGGCGCCTCATCCGGGACGGCCGCCGGCTTGCGGTCGCGGATCATCACCAGCGACAGCACCGCGCCGGCGAGAGCGCCCACGGCCGCCGCGACGAAGCTGACCGACATGGCGGTGGTGAAGGCGTCCCGCGCGGTCGTCACCAGGCCCGTGTCGCCGGTCGCCGCCGCCACCGCGAAGGCGTCCTGGATGGACCGGTGCGCGACCTCGGGCGCGGAGTCCGGCATCGCCGCCGAGTAGGCGCTGGACAGCACGCTGCCGAGGATGGCGACGCCGAGCGCCGCACCGGCCTGTTGGATCGTGTCGTTGAGCGCGGACCCGACCCCCGCGTGCTCGTGCGGCACCGCGCCCATCAGGGCGGACACGGCCGCCGGCATGGCCAGACCGCCGCCCGCGCCCAGCAGCGCGACCGCGATGCCCATCGGCAGGAAGCCCGCGCCCGGCTCCAGCGTCGTCAGCACGCCGAACCCGCCCGCGGCGATCGCGAGGCCCACCGCGGCGAGCACCCGGTTGCCGGTCTTGGCCCCGAGGGTGGCGGCGAAACCGTTGCACAGCAAGGAGGCCACGGCCATCGGGATGAGCGCGAGACCGGCCTGCATGGGCGTGTAGTCGAGCACGAACTGGAGGTACTGGGTCGCCACGAGCAGCAGACCGCCGTTGCCGATCTGCACCAGCGTCAGCGACAGGCTGCCGCCGCTGAAGTTGCGGTCGCGGAACAGGGTCAACGGCACCATCGGCGACTCGACCCGCGACTCCCACCACACGAACCCGCCCAGGCCCACGACGGCGACCACCAGCGCGGACAGCGTGCCCGCGTGCGCCAGGCCGTTCTTCGGCAGTTCGATGATCATCCAGATGAGCGCGGTCAGGCCGACCATGGACAGCACCGCGCCGAGCGGGTCGGGCTTGCGCCACGGGCCGCGGGACTCGGGCATCCACGCCAGCGCCGCCACGACCGAGACCACCACGATCGGCACGTTGACCAGGAACACCGCGCCCCACCAGAACCAGTCGACCAGCAGGCCGCCGAGGATCGGGCCGCCGATGAGCCCCAGCGTCGCGACCGCGCTCCACACGGCCATCGCCTTGCGGCGCTCCTCCTCGTCGAACACGGTGATCAGGATCGACAGCATGCTCGGCATCATCAGCGCGCCACCGACACCCATGCCGACGCGTGCCGCGATGAGCAGCGGCGACGTGGTCGCCAGCGCCCCGAACAGCGACCCGGCCCCGAAGAGGACCAGCCCGATCAGCAGCAGCCTGCGGCGGCCGAACCGGTCGGACAGGCTGCCGGCGGTGAGCAGGAGGCCCGCGAACACGAGGATGTAGGAGTCCAGGATCCACTGGATGTCCTGGGCGCTCGCCCCCAGGTCGGTGGTCAGCGCGGGCACGGCGACGTTGAGCGCCATGTTGTCCACGACCAGGACCAACGTGCTCAGGCAGAGCACTGCCAACACCCACCACCTGCGCGGGTTCCGCGATTCCCCCATGACCCCTCCAAAGTGCGTACAACGTTCCGTCAATGCGAACACTGTACGCAGACCGGAACGCTGTACGCAACTGCGTACCCCGTGCGCTAGGGTGGCGGCATGGACATCCCCTCGGTGTGGACGCGCACGCGCAGGCAGCGGGAACAGCCCGCGCTGACGAGGCAGCAGATCGTGGCCGAGGCCGTGGCCCTGCTCGACGCGGACGGTGTCGAGGCGCTGACCATGCGGAAGCTCGGCGCGCGGCTGGACGCGGGCGCGACCTCGCTGTACCGGCACGTGGCCAACCGTGACGAGCTGGTCGAGCTGGTCGTGGACGAGGTGTACGGCGAGATCGAGGTGCCGGAGATCGACGACCCGGCGCAGTGGCGGGCCGCCGCGGCGACGTGCGCGCACAGCCTGCGATCGATGATCCTGCGCCACCCGTGGACCGCGTCCCTGCTGGGGCAGGTGGGCCTGGCGTACCTGGGCCCCAACGTGATGCGCCTGAGCGAGCGGATGCTGGCGCTGTTCCGGACGGCGGGTTTCTCCGCGGTGGAGGGAAACCACGCGATCAGCACGATCATGGCGTACGTCGTGGGCGTCGGCATCAACGAGGCGGCGTGGCTGTCCACCCTGACGCGCAGCGGCCGAACAGAACAAGACTTGCTGACCGAACTCCGCCCGGCAATAGAACAAGCCGCCGCCAACCACCCGCACCTGCGCCAACAACTGACCGGCTACACCGACTCCGACCCGGTCCGCGCGCGCGACGAGGCATTCACTTACGGCTTGGACCGAGTCCTGGACGGGCTGTCCCTGGTGCTGCGGTAGAAACTCCCCGGCACAGCGGTCACATCTCCGCCGAACGGAAGCGCCATTCACCGCCGCCGGCACGGACCCACTGCCGCGCACCATCGTCGGCCTGCTCCACCTGCGAGCGAGGCAAATCGTCGGCAACACCTAGCCGACCTGTGACGACCCACCGGACGCGCCGAACCACAAGCCCGCCGAGCGGGCGGCGCCGGCACTGGTCGAGGCCGTCCTCCGGCCGTCCACACAGGGCGAGCGCGTGCCCGACGCGTTGTACGCCGAAGTGGCCGAGCACTATGACGAGGAGGGCATCGCCAACCTGGCCGTAGCCATCGGCCAGGTCAACTTCTCCGTACCGTTGGCCCTGATCGGCAAGCCACGCCCAGGCGTCACACCCACGAAAAAGCGGACCAACCCCTGATCCGCTAAGGACGCCCACCGCAGCGGTCCTCACCGGCGGCGTTGATCGCCACACCCCCACCCTGCGAATGCCCGGTAGCCCGACTTCCCAACATCGACCTTGCCGTAAAACACACCGCCACTACGCGAGTTCTCCCAAGCCACCCAATCCAACCCGGCAAGCATATCCCGCCCAGACCCAGCCTGAGTGGCGTTGGCCGCGACCACGATGAACCCGTGCGAAGCGAAGTGCCGCAACAGATCCCGGTAAATCGCAGGCGTGGCGAAAGTAGCCCGTGCTAACACCCACTATTACGTGCGGAATTTCCTTACTCCTACCGATCAAGCCCTCTCCATCCGCTCAGCTCTCGCAACATGACCCATGTCCCCGCAACCGAACCACAACTCGCGCACGGCACCGCATACGCAGCAACCACTCACGCGCATACACTTGCCACTGCCGCATTGCAATGATTTCCTATCACCCCATTAGGCGACCGTCCTCCACAACCACCGTCCGCCGCGCCGAACTAACATGACGCTCATGGACGACCCCGATCCACCCTCCACAGCGAAGGACCACGGCTACGCCACGCACCCCCGCCCGTTAGCCGTCGTGCACGCGCACTCCCTGGACGACATCCGCACCATCGCCCACTTCACGACCAAACACACCCCACCACCCGACGGCCAGCCACAGACGTGGAAGGGGATCGTCCTGGAGTTCAGGACCCTCACCACGATCATCGACCCCGGCGACTACCTCGCCCCAGTGAAAGCCGGAACCCGTTGGAGTGAAGTCCTGATCCCGCCGCTCGAATCAGAGCCCGTCACAAACTGACAAGCCGGCGTCATGACCGCATCGACCCATCACCTGACCCGTCCTTCGACGCCCCGGCGGGAGCGCCGAAGGACGGGCCCCGGACTGACCGGGCGACGAGGTGTGGTCGGACAGCTGGACGAAGGGGCCACCGAAGAGGTGGCGTCATCATCGCCGCTGCCACCGTCTTCCACGGTTCGGGCTTCACGTGGGCTCGTCGGACTAGTTCTTGCCACGCGGCATCCTTGATCACCCAACTCGCCTGTCGCTTGAGGAGCAACACGCACCCGGTCCAAGGGCAACTGTTCACCAGGCAGTCCGCACGCGAGGGCCGCGCAACAAGGCTCAGCGGCTGCGGACCGACGGTCATCGCGAGGAACCGCTGTTCGATCACGTCCAGGTGCGAGCGGGAGAGCGAGGTTATCGGGGAGGTGCCTTTCGGAGCCGGGAACCGTGGCGTGTCGCTGCAGCAGCGCACCGATGCCTCGGGACCGGCACGGCTCCACACACGAGTAAGGCGACCGCGCCGGGCGCGGTGATGAAGGTCGAAGAACAGGCTCCTGCGGTTTGAGCCGTCCCCGGCGACGTTGCGGCCCGCACGTCGTCTGCTCCTCCTCGGCAGGTCATCAACCCAGGGCCGTTCGGAGGACATCCGGCCGGCCGCTCATGTCCGCGTAACGCCCGTGACAGCGGGCCGATACGGACGGTAGCGACTACCGAGGAGGGTCCTCATGGGTGCGGTCAAGGGCACGATTTCGTACCGGGAAAGCGACGACGCCGAAGGCGAGTTACTCCCGTTCGGCCAATGGCTGTTCAAGACGATCATGCGCGAGTCACAGGGCGACGAGTGGGGCCACTTGGCCTACCACAAAGACAACAGGTCCAGCCGCCACCTCTACCTGTGGCTGGAGACCCTGGAGGAGGACGGCAAGAACGCCGACCACTTCAGGGACAAGGAACACTTGCACCTCATCGACAACGACACCGACGTCGACATCAGCACCAAACACCCCCAGGCGTTGAACATCGGCGCGGACGGCCGGTACGAGAAGCGCACGGCCGCGGACAAGACCCCGGAGCACCTCACTGGGACCAAGGCGCTCAACAGGGGTGAGAGCCTTCCGATCACCGTGTGCACCAAGAACGAGCCGCCGAACGGGGTGGTCGCCTGGCAGCGGGAACTGATCGCCACCCTCCGGGCCACGATCGTGGACTGGCTGCGCGCGGCTGGGGCCTCGAACACGCAAATCGCCGAGTTCCGCGCCTGATCGGCCTCGTGGCGACCCGGCGGGCCACCGGGCGGTGCGGGGAGCTGTCGCCTTCCTCGGCAACCCTGGCGACGATCATCGCCGGCCCTACCCAACCCCCTTCACGGTCGGCCCGGCCGGGATCACCACCCCCTTTGGCGACGCCTGCCACATCGACCACGTCATCTCGGATGTCCTTGCTGAACTCCCGGTCAACGCCGTCTCCAGCGCGACGCGGGAGGCGGTGGTCATTCCCATCAAACAGAAAGGCCCCGCGACGGGTTCGGCTAGCTCGCCTTCCTGTGGAAAACCGGGCTGGGCGGAGTCCTCGCCGATGACATGGGACTGGGCAAGACGATCCAGTCGCTCGTGCTGATCTGCCACGCGAAGACCGAAACTCCAGACGGGCCGCCATTCCTCATCGTCGTCGCGCGCACGAGCGTTGGTCGGCGTTGGTGCTAAAGGAGGCCCAGTTCGCCAAGGATCACCAGTCGAAGATCCACCGGTGCGCGCGCCTGCTGCCGGCCCGGATCAAGCTGGCGATCACGGCACGCCGATGGAGCACGACCTGATAGAGCTGTGGCCGCTGCTGTCGATCAGCGCGCCGAGGCTGTTCCCCAGCCCGACCAGGTTCCGCGAGTGCTACGCCCTGCCGATCGAGAAGCACGGCGACATCGCCGACCTGCCCGCGAAGCAGGAACAGGTGCTGGAGGTGGAACTGCACCCCCGTCACCGGAAGATCTACCAGGCGCAGTTGCCAGCGTGAACGGCAGAAGGTACTCGGGTTTGCGGGTAGTTGGGGGAGGCGCGGGAGCAGTGGGCTCGGGCGTTTGAGCTGTACGAGGTTCAGGGACGCACGACCGAGGCGGAAGCGGTGCGCCGCAACCTCCGGAAACGACGTAGATCCAGCACCGTCCAGGTGAGGAAAGCCAGGAACGGCACGGTGAAGACGAGCAGTCCGGCAATCGTCTGGCCGATGCCAGGCCACCCGCCGGTCGCCGCGATGATGATCGCCATGATCTCGAAAAAGCCCAGCACGGACGTCACCAGCCATAGGATGACGCGACCGAACCACTTCGAGGTGGTCGCCGCCTGCCCTTTGAGCGTCGACGTGCGCAGCTCGGTCAGAGTAAACGCGCCGCGCAGTACCGCGCGCTTGCCGACCGGCTCGCGCAACCACTGCTGGCGGAACTGCGCGTCGTACGGCACGGTCTGTCGTCGAACCGCGCTGTGCCAGGCCTCGCGCATACCGTTGCCGAATCCGGCGACGTAGGCGGGCGACGGAGCGAAGTGCGCTTCCGCGGTGCGGTCGGGCGCGGCGAGTGAGCCGAGTTTGCGCGCCACCTGCGGCAGCCACGGCAGGAGTTCGGTGCCCGCGGGTGCCTCGCGGGTGACGAGCTGCCGCCAGGTCTCTCGGAAGGGTTCCAGCCACCGCGCGATGTCGAAGTGCACCGTGGCCGCTGCGTCCAGTGCGAACAACGGAAGATCGCCCGCGGACACCTGGCCGTCGCGATACCCCTGCTGTTCCTCGATCGCGCGCGAATCCTGGGGTGCGGTCGGCGCCGGCAGCGGCATCACGAGTGGTGCCACCGGAACGGGGGCTGCTTCCGCCGGGCGTGGCGCAGGAACCTGTTTCACCTCGTGCAGCCACGCCTTGGTGGCGGTGACGCGCACGACCGTGATCCGGTCGCCGCTGTCCTTGACCGCGAGATACAGGGACTTCGCCTTGTTCCCCGCGGCCACGCCGACGATTACACCATCGACGTGCGCAAGGTCCACGCTGCGCCCCGTGCCGAGGTCCGCGACGCGCAGGGTGGTGTCATCGACGTGGGCGACTTCGTTGGGGGACAACGCGACCGGTGCGGTCGCGGCGAGGTCGGCCGGCTGGACGGGTCGGAGCCGCCCGTTGCGGTAGAGGCCGGTGCCGACCCCGCGTTGCACGAGGATCGCGTCGCCCTGCTCGACGGCACGCCCGTGGCAGCCGTGCACAGGCACTGCCCAGGACACCGCTCGGTTGGTGAGATCGACCTTCAGCACGCCGTCGTCGGTGGTGAGCAGCATCGAGTCCGCCCCGGTCAGGGTGAGGCCCGCAGTCCGCGACCGGACGCCGCCGAGCACGACCTCGGTGCGCACGTGGTCGGCCAAGCAAGCGCAGACCGAGACGGCGGCAGGCGGGAAGCTCAGCTGTGGCGCCGGGACGTCGTTGCGCAGCAGGGTGCCGAGCGGGGTGTAGGCCTGACCCTGGTACGACGCGACGTCGGTGAGGAGGTCGATCATCTCCGTCGGTGGCACGAGGCCGAACAGCATCGCCTCCCAGTGCTCCTGGTCAAGCAGCAGCACGTCCAGCTGGCGGCCCTTGTCGATCCCGGTGAGTGCGCCGGGGGTGTAGCCGGGCATGGAGAGAAACACGCCTGTCACGTTCCGCATGCGCTGGTCCAGGCGGCGCTGGAGCTTGGCGATGGGGTCGATCGAGGTCCGTTTGTCCACCCACTTGGCCTCCAGGATGAACCGCTGGTTTCCGACGCCGAAAACCACGTCGATCTCACCGGCGTCACCCTGCTGGTCCGGCTTGGCGGTGAGCCCGAAGCAGGTGAACAGGTCTGCGATCAGGCCGTTGAACTGCTGGCCTCGCCGTTGGGGTGTCAGGTGAGGGCGGTCGCGCAGCTCGAGGTACGCATCCATCACTTCGCGCCATTTGACCGGGTCCCGCAGCACTCCCATGCTCACCTCATCGCTACCTACGGTTACATCTGTTACCGCAGGGGGCAACCGCGGATCGCACCCGGCTCATCGCCCTGCTACTCGCGATCAGCTCGTCGGTGAACGAGTTTGGGGCGCCTGCGAACTCCAACTGGTCCCGCTCGTGCCAGTCCTCGAACTGCTCCAGCAGCCATGACCCAGTAGCTGCGAGCTCCCGCAGGAAGATCTTCTTGTTCGGGCGCGACAGGAGGACGCGGCTCACCGGGCTCATCAGACGCCACCTCTGCCGAGACGCTGCGCGTCAAGCTGAGAATTGGCTCTGCGTCGGCCCGACGCCTGATCAGGATTGTTCGCGCTTCGTTTCAGGAAAGCCGTCTGCCCGGCTAGGGAGAGCTTGCGCGCCCGCCCCGAACGGACATCGTGAACGCGGCGGTCTGAGGTGTAGAGCTGAGCCGTCGCGGATGCGCTTGCGTAGTCGCCATGCGGCAGCGCCCGTCTGCGTGCTCGATGTTGAGGCCAATACGCAGGTCAAGCTGCCGGACGAACCCTCCGGGTCGGTGCACTCGACAGCCCGAGCAATCGCTCGGCCTGCCTCGACATCTCCAACCCCCGGTCCGACGAGCCCGCACCCAGGCATGTCCAGGTTGCCTTCCGGACGCATCATGTCCGGGATCGGACTGTTCTCGACACCCAGCCATGAGAACATCGAGAAGCTCCTCACCTCCGGTCGGGTTCGATCCGCGGAGGCAAGAGCACCAAACCAAGATCGTCGCCCTCCGCCGCTCCATCACCGAGACCGAGCACAAGAGCAAGAGCAAACGCCTCGTACGCACCCTCGAAGTCGCCGACGACGTCGACCAGGCGTTCATCCGCGACATCAACGAGCGGCGAGCCGAACTCCGGTCCCAGCGCGACGAGCTGGCGCGTCAACTCGCCGAAGCCGAGGACGAGGTCCAGCGAGCGCCGAACCCGACCCTGCTCGACCACCTTCCGATCACCCCGGTGGACCTGGCCGAACTTCGGACGAACTCTCACGCCGGCTGTTCGAAGCCCTCAGCTTGGAGATCCACTACGACCACAGCAGCCGCACCACCACGTGCCGCGCGACGCTGCTGGGCGACACCATCCACGCCGTCTCCAGCACGACGCAAGAGGCGGTGGTCATTCCCTTCCCAAAACAGAAAGGCCCCGTTATGGAGATGCAAGATCTCCCCAACGGGACCGTCTGTGAAGTGCCCCCGGCAGGATTCGAACCTGCGCACCCGCCTCCGGAGGGCGAGACTGAAACGTGGCCGCCCTCAACCCTGACCAGCCGAAACGGGTGCGACGCCGTCTCCTCTACCCCTCACCTTGGCACGCATTTGGCACACAGCGATCCAAACGCCCTCTCCTTCAGCTTGCCCGTCGCCGTTCATCGCCGTCGTTGTCACGCAGGTGGTCACTCGCGGGCAGAGCCGACGTCCCCTCATCGTCCAGCGTCCAACCATCCATGCCGTCACCCCGGCTTGTGGTGTTCAGGCGCTTGACTGGGCTCTGAGCGGTCAACCACAGCCCCTCTCCCGCAAGGACTCCGCGCCCTGGGCGCGGCGCAACGGTGGTCGCAACCCAGACCACAGAGGTGAGGTGCGACCCAACTCGACCAGCCAGCGCCCCGCACGGCGTATCGCTCGTGCTGCTCTACTTACCCCAACCCTCTCTCAGAGGCGAAAACAAACCCGCAAACCCGCAGGGACCGACCCTCAGGGCAGTTGGCCTGCGCAAACCCCGCGCGGGTTTGAGGGCGGGTTTGGCAGTTGCGGCGGGTTTGAAACCCGCATCAAACCCGCCAACCGCGCCGCTCAAGGGCTGCCCTACTACCCCCCGCCCGGGGTAGTAGGGCTGTCACGGGGCCTCGTGATGCTGTTGCGGATGGAGCTTGGGACCCTGTGTAGCTCCGCGACGGATCTACAGACTGCCCCAGAACCGGTCCTGACCTTGCGGTTTGGACCGGCGCGGGCGCTCGGTAGGCCTCGTGCCCTCATGGAGACAGGGTGCGCCCGGTACCCGCTCGGTTCATCAAGCACGCGTAGGGGCACGCCCACGTCAGTTGCCCGCAGGTCCCATCCGCAGGTCCGTCACGGCCCCGTTGACCACGCCGCATGGCCACTCCATGCCGCATTCCGCGCACACCTCGGGCTGCCCTTCGGCCGGGCCGTGCTCGGTCAGCAGGCGGTGCACCACGGACCAATGCACCCGTTCATCTTGGCTGGCGAGCCGGTCCGTGCTGCCCTCGGCCGACTTCATCAAGGCCCAGCGGTACGTGTTCAGGTCGCTGCCCGCGTCGCTCATGCGGCCACAATCTCCTTTCGGTGTCACCAGCCGGCGAACCTCAGCCGATCCCTGCCGCTCCGAGCCCGTCCAAAATGAACTTCACGATGGTGGCCGTGGAGGCGGTCAGCGGCAGCGCAGTCTTCAACCGCTTCCCCAGCGCCCGCAGCCGTCCCTGGTCTGGTTCCGGCTTGTCGATCTCGTCGAGGATGTCCTGGCTCGCCTGGCGGACCTCCGCAGCAACAGGCCCGAACACCGGGTGGGATTCGAGGGCGAGGCGGGCGGCCTTTGCCAGCTCGCTGATGTTGATGTCCCCGGTGTTCTGCACCTGCGACACGTGACTGCTGTGGGCCGTCACCTGGGCGTCTCGGCCGGACGTCACGTGCACCGACTGGTCCCAGCGGGGCGTGTGCCGGGCGTTCCACGCCTGCACGTCGCCCTCGTACTCGTGGACACATCGCAGGCCGTCGTCAGTCAGGTGGACGCGCGACGGCATCTGCCCGCCCAGGGCGGTGAATCCCTTGATCAGGCCCGCCGCCGCCAAGTAGCGGCTGCACGTCTTCACCTCGTCCAAGGTGACGGGCGTACCGCCCGGTGCGGCACCGGTCTCCAGGATCACCTGAGGGTTCGGATACCGGTCATTGTTGTCGTACAGCCACAGCAGGAACGTCCGGTTAACTTCGTCGGCACGGCTCACAGCGACCTCCACTCCCACGGCGTCCGGACAGAATGCTCTCTGCGGCTTCTGGTCCGATCAAGGGAACGGCAACCTCACCCGTTCGGGTGGACGGACGACGCACCCGCTCCCCTCCACGGGGCGCACCCGCGGGGGCGTAAGGGGCACCGCGCGACGCTAAGCCCGCTCTCGATGCCCGCAGGGGCAGAGGTAGGGGTAGGCACGCCGATACTCAACAACTCCGCTCGCCGCCAGCTGCGCCGCCCCCAGGGCTCAGCCATCAGCATCTCCACACCGTGACAGTGTTTTAATCCACCCTGAAGCGACTTTGGCGGTCGGATGAGCGTGAGGTCGACCTCATCGGCACTCATCTAGGCGAACTTACAGTAGTCAATTGGTCGCTTGTTGATCACAACGGGTAGCCCAAGAACCCAGGCGCAAGCCTTGTACCAGCAGTTACGCGCGACTAGACTGCGTGTCGAACATATGTTCGACATTGACCTTGATCAGTGATACTGCACAAACGGCCGCACACTGATCCGACAGGCTTGAAGGGAGGCGTAGTGTCCTCGAGTTCAGATCACATCCGGTCCACAGGCTCCCCAGTTGCCGCTTCACGCCCTACGCTGCCCGGTGTGCACACGTGGGACGACGACGAGCGGGCCGCGCTTGTGGCCCTCCTGAGGACGCGCCCCGATGGGCTCACCTGGTCACAGCTCGTCGTTGAGGTCTGTGACAAAGGCAGCGCTCGAGCTGTGTGGGACAGCCGTCGACCGGCGATGCTTCTTGGCGATTCGTTCGAGGATGACCCCCTCGAGACAGCCATGCAAGATATCCAGCGTTGGACTGACTCAGATTTCCGCTTTCACACTTTCAGGGATGCCGACTATCCGGCACAGCTCCGAGAGGTGCACCAGCTTCCTCCCGTGCTCTTCACCAAGGGAACCCTAAAGCCGGGAGAGAAGGCGGTCTCTGTAGTTGGCTCCCGCAAGGCCTCAGACCTCGCCTTGCGTACGACAAACGCGATAGCAGAGCAACTAGTCAGCAGGGGCGTCACAGTACTATCTGGTCTGGCGGAAGGCATTGATACCGCCGCCCACACAACCGCCCTTCGAGCTGGCGGACGGACGGTCGCCGTCATCGGAACAGGAATCCTGAAGTACTATCCGGCAACGAACCGGGGCTTGCAAGACAGAATTGCGTCTGAAGGTATGGTAATGTCGCAATTTTGGCCTGACTCTCCACCCTCGAAGTCTAGCTTTCCGATGCGCAACGCGACCATGAGTGCATATGGGCTAGCAACTATCATTGTGGAAGCTGGCGAGCAAAGCGGAGCACGCATTCAAGCGCGCTCCGCAGTTGCACATGGCCGCCCTGTCATACTAATGGAGACAGTCGTCCGAGGCACAAACTGGGGCAGCAAGCTTATCAATCAACCTGGAGTATTTCGGGCTGCAACACCAGCAGACGCGATCAACCACGTTGAGAAGATCCTGAGCGCGAATCGCTCCGCTTCGGAGATCCTGGAGCTGGTGCAAAGCACACGATGACCGGCGACGATGCCCTCTATTTTGATATCCGCAAGCACCTCATCCATCGTGTGGGCGGATTCTTCCACAACGCGCGTTACCTGCCGGGTAAGACATGCAGTGTTTGTTTCAATCCGACTGATCAGCACGTCTGCCCGAGGTGTCTATCGCACAGGTCGGAGTTCGGGCCGCGCCTGGCCGATAATGTTGCGATCTTGGCCTTTGTGCGCGGAGGATCATCGGGGCCACCACATCAGTCTGCGCATACAATGCGCGCGTACAAGGGTAGGCCTCCTGCTGAGAAGTGTGCGATGGACCTCGAACTAATGACGGTTGCCGCCACACTCATCCACCAAGATTGCTTCACACTCGCCTTTGGGTATCGATGGGACAGCATTACGTTCGTCTCATCAATCAATAATCCGGGCAACTCTCATCCAGTCGCGCAGATAGCTCGCATGGTGTATGGCGTTCCTGTGACTGGACGCTTTCTTTTGTGGCCCGGACCAGGTTTCTCCGATCCTGACAGAACTGTTCGCGCTGACCGGTTCAGCGTGCCGGACAAGTATCGCGGCCGTGTCGAGGGCAAGAACGTCCTAGTGGTGGACGATACCTGGGTTTCAGGTGCCAAAATTCAGTCAGCAGCCGTTGCACTCCACGATGCAGGAGCCGCACATGTGACGGCGTTCAGCATCGGTCGCTGGTGTCGCTATGACTGGCCTAGTCACAAAGCAGTATTGGATACGCAACGAACTCCGTATGACGCATACGTCTGCCCTGCAAGATATGACGAATGCCAATACGAGGCGCGAGTGCGGTAGATGCAAACGGCACCGTAGCGCTTGAGTAGACGGGTACCCGACATCTCAGCCGGGCGTGGCCCTGTGCCCGGACACCCACGTCGACCAGGGACACGCGCGCTGGTGGCGTCACCACCCGAATCTCATGAGTAGTTGCAGCCGAGGCGCGCACCAAGCACCCATGCAGTCACCTCAGCCTCATCGCACAAAGGTCGGTGAGTGGATTAGCATACAGATGTGCGGGGTACCGTTCGCCGGTGCCCCGCACATTTCCGTCATTTCCTCAGAGCAGAAATGCCATGCTGTCAACCACGGCGTCGGCACCAGCGAGGGACAAGGCCTCCGCTTTCCCGGGCTTGTTCGCGTAACCGATGGACTTCACGCCAGCGGCTATGCTCGCGGCCACGTCCGACGTAGTATCTCCAATCAAGATTACATCGGCCGGACTGACACCCAGCACTTTGATCGCTACGTGCAATGAGTGCGGGTTAGGTTTCATCAGCGCAGGGTCAGCGTAAGCTCGACCAGAGATGAAAGCCGGAAGGCCGCCCAGACCATGCAAGCCGAGGTACTTAGCGATCGCTGCTTCACAATTGTTGCTGACTACCGCCACACTGCGACCGCTCGCCACAATGCTGTGCATCACTTCGCCGACACCAACAGTCTGCTCCGCAGACTCAACGGCCACGCATTCCGCGTGGATAAGCCTGTCTTCAACGGCGATGAGGTTCTCTGGGCTGTGAATGCCAGACCAGCGGAGAACTTCCATTGGGTCTGACTCGCTACCGAGTTCCGCCGGAATAGACGTCCCCCTACGGCGCAGCAGTTCCACGAGGTCCGACGCAACCTGGTCGGCCGGGTGGCCAGCGAAGACGCTGCATACAGGGCCGTCGAAGTCGAGAAGTACGGCCTTCGCTCGACCAAGCACCTCTTTCGCAGCCTCATGCATTGGCCTTCTCCCGGGCAATCGAGTTCCAAATGGAGTCGAACCAGGTCCGCGCTTGGCGCACGTACTCGGCTGCTGTGGATGTGTCATCCCCGTCGTTGATCGAGTATTGAAAGAGCGTGGCGTCCTTGCCCATTGGGTCGTAGATTGACACCGACTCACCCTTGATGGTCACATCATGCTGGACGACAGGATAAAAGCCGAAGAAGGCATCCTCGTTATTCAGGATGTAGAGCTTCAGCACCGGCGGAATTCCGTGGACCCTAACTTGGACGCTGCCGGACTTGATCAATCCCAAGTCTTCGAGTTCCTGAACATCGTCGACGATAGCATCGATCGACCGCTGCGTAATGCGCTGCTGACGCATTCGCACCCCCTCGTCGTCCGCTGCCGTGTCGGCCCTGCATGGCAGTGCCATTGGTGCCGACATGTCGGAGACCATTATCCGCACCACGATAGTCTCTGGCGTCAGACGTCCAGCACGTACCTTGTCGAGGACCTCCGACAGAGTGTTTCGCAGCGTTTCGCTGCCAAAACCAGCAAAATCGATGGACACGTGCGTACGTTCGAACGCCGCTTCAACGTGCGGGCGAAGGCCAACCGGTCGCTCGGTTTGCGCCCGTACGAATGTACCGCTTCCCTGGCGGCTGACAATCAGGTGCTCAGATGCGAGCAGCCTGAGCGCAGCTTTGACCGTCTCACGAGCCACGCCAAACCTACTGGCCAGCGCAGGCTGCGACGGCAGCTTGTCTCCAGGCTGAAGCTTTCTGGTCAAGATCGCGGCCCTGAGCTTGGTGGCGATCTGCTGGGACTCCGTGCGCGGATCGTCCGGATCAAGGTCGTCTAGGTACTCCAGGCCCTCGCTCATGCCAGCCAGCATACTGCCTGACTAGCCAAGACGTACTTCCTTGGCTCCGTCGCTTGACATGACTAGCCATGTCCGCCAAGCTAACGGCAGCGCCCACCTGACTAGCCAGGTGAGCCAAGCGGATCGCGAGGCCTACCGCCTTGACCGCTTCTGATCTTTGAGAACTGCATACGTTCCTGGATTCAGCGACTGGGCATGGGGCTGACGAAGGGGGTGGGCCGTACGGCGGCGCGGCGTGAGCCGGTGACGCTAGGTCTGTCCACACTGGAGGGAGATCACCCGACGCGTTTCGGGCGGATCCCGGAAGGTGATTAAGCCCTTCCCGCCGCACGGGTTCTTGCCGTGCGTTGCCGTGGGAGACGTTGCCCTGATCGCTGCGTGTGCATGGTCCCGGCGGGAAAGCCGCCGCGACGTTCGCAACCCGTGCGCCTTTCCGCCGTGGACGTAGCGCAGTCGTTCTTTGACACCTCCACAGCTGTGTGAGCGGCCCGCCTGCCTGCCCTGCATGAAGGGCTGAGGGGGCCTGGCCGCTGTCAGCCGCGATTGCGGCTGGCTCTCCGGTGTGCGGATCTCGCCCGACACCGGGGAGCACTCCAGACCAGACGCATCCGTTGGATGCCGTTCCTTCGCACCACACCCGCTGACACATGCGGGGAGCCCGGCTGATCGCCGGCGCAGGTGCGGAGGTTCGGGAGCCAACGGCTTGACCGGGTTCCTTCCATTCCTATGCGAGGGGTTCACCTGATGAACGCTCACGAGATCACGAACGCCGGCATCGACACCGAGCCGACCGCGGACCAGATCGCCGCCATCGACGCGTCGGGTGTCCTGACCGCCCTGGACGCGGAGTTCCACCACCTGATCAGCCACCCGAGCCTGTCCGCCGAACTGGCCGAGATCCGGCGGGCGCAGCCGGTGAGGACCACCGCCCTGCTCGACGGGTCCGCCCGCGCCGCCCGTGACCTGCGCATCGCCGAGCGCACCCGGGAGAACGCCGCGCGGGTCCTGGCCATGCACCACACGGTCACGTCCGTCCGGGCCGTGGGCGAGGCCGCGTGATGGCCGCGCAGTCGATCGAGGCCGCGTTCGCGGACGTGGTGGCGCAGATCGGCCAGGCGAACGGCAAGGCCGCCGCGCTGCTGCCGCTGTTCGGCGGCGCGGTGGTGGGTGTGGTCGCCCTGGCGGCGCGGCCGATGCCGGTCGCCGCGCAGCTGCTGCTGGGTCTGGCCGCCGGGTTCGCGTTGGGCGCGGTGTTGCTGCTGCTGTGGGTGGTGCGTCCGCAGTTCACCGCGCACGACGAGAACGGGTTCCCGTTCGTGATGCGGTTCGCCGACCGGCCCTCCGCGTTGCTGGCGGCGCTGGAGGACCGGCCGGGTGAGGTGGCGATGGCCACCCACGCGGTGCGCCTGGCGCAGATCGTGCGCCGCAAGTACGTGCGGGTGCGGGTCGCGGTGGACCTGATCGTGATGGCGCTGCTGCTGGTCGCCGTCGCGCTGACCGTGATGGCGGTGGCGTGATGGCCGGGTACATCCAGCCCGGTGACCAGCGCCGGCCGTGGACCGCCGAGGAGCACCGTGCGGAAGCGCGCCGGCTGCTCGGCCACCCGGGCACGGACGGGGACACCGTGAACCGCCTGGCCGCCGCGCAGGTGCACGCGCTGTTGGCGCTGTCGCTGCGCCCGTTGCCCGGGCCGTCGTGATGGCGGGCAGAAGGTTCCCGTGGGTGCTGGCCCGGTCCGTGCCGTGGGCCGACGGGCCGCAGTTCACCCGCGGCACCCACGAGGGCTTACCGCTGCTGTCCTACGGGTGCGCGCCTCGCACCAAGCTCGCCACCCGCCGGCAACTGCGCGCGATGGGGTTACGGCCCAACGGTCAGGACCCGGTGGCGGTGCTCTACGTGCGGCACAGCGGGTCCGGCAAGACCAACTTCGCCAGCCTCTACCTGATCGACCGGGCCGCACCGGTCCGACCGATGACCCGGGCCAAGTGGACCGCGCTGGCGAAAGCCAACCTGGCGCGGCGGATCTGCCCGCAGTGCGGCCGTGACCGCCTCTACGTCATCCCTCCCACGTTGGGCGCATGCTTCGACTGCGTCGCCCACGAGACCACCGAAACCACCCCGGGCGAACGGAAGGCCGCGTGATGTGGGTCGAGTGCACCGCCTGCGGAGGCGACGGAACGGGCTGCACGGACCCGGACTGCCTGTGCGACTGCACCGACTGCGGCAGCGCCGGCGGCTGGGAGTTCCCCGACACCGACCACGACACCGAGTGAGGAACAGCCATGTTGATTCCCGACCCGGACAACACCGCCCGCAACTGCCCCGCCGGGTGCGGCCTGACCACCGTCCTGGCGGACCTGGGCGACGGCCGCAAGGTCCGCGTGCACTGCGGCACCTTCCGCACCGCCTGCCCCGGCCAGCCCACCCGGCAGACCCCGCACACCTGGACCCGATATGCCTGGCCCGCGCACGCGGCCTGACTTCGCCCGGACCGGCGGCCAATCCCGCCAAGAACAGCCCGCCGGTCCGGTCCACCCCAACACCGCCCCACCAGGGGCGGGTCAGGAGAGACCAAGCATGTCCGACAACGCCCGTAACCACCAACCGCCGCCCGTGCGCCTGGTCACGCGGGGGGTTGTGCGATGAGCGGTGTTCCCGCCCCGGTGCTGTTGCTGATGGCCGCGCTGGCCGTCGCCGGGTTGATCGTGTTGTGGAAGGTGCTGCTCACCGCCGGCCTGATCGGGTTGGCGCAGTGGGTGGTGATCACCCAGACCGAAAGCCCCACCGCCGTGCTGATCGCCTTGGGCGTGCCGGCGTTGGTGGTGGCGGTGCTGCTGCGCCGCGCGGGCGCTCGCCGTCCGCTGTCCCGTTCCTCGCTTCGTCTGCGCCGTCAGGAGGTCGTGTCATGAGCACGTGGCAGGAGGAACGTCGCGCCAACCGCGTCGCCGAGGCCGCGATCCGTCGGGCGGACCGGGACGCCGAAGCCGAACGGCGTCGGGCCGACCGGGCCGCGCAGGTGCAGTTGCGTGAGGAGGTGGCGCAGGCCGCCCGCGACCGGCGGGAGGCCGCGGTCAAGGCGGTGGCCGGTTGGGTGCGGGCGCACACGTTGGACCTGCTGTTCGTGCCGGTGATCCTGGTTCCGGCCGTGCTGGCGTGGACGGCGATGGCCGCCTACGGCCGTGAGGTGTTCGGTCCGGCCGGCGTGTTGCTGCCGCTGTTCTCCGAGGGCGCGATGTGGACGTTCGCGTTCGCCGTGCCGATGGCGCAGCGGGCTGGCCGCGCCACTGGCTGGCTGCACCTGGGTGTGTGGGTGTTCGCGGCCGTGGCCGCGGTCCTGAACTACGTCCACGGCGAGACTGTCGCCCACGGCGTGGTGATGGCCCTGGTGTCGGTGGGCGGTGTCGTGGTCCACCAACTGATCACCGCCTCTCCGCTGGGCCGCCGCCCGACCCGGGCCGAACGCGACCACGAGCGACTTCAGCGCCTGGCCGCCCGGCGGGTGGTCGCGGTGCGCCGCGCCGCCGTGCGGCAGGCCGCCGCCGCGCTGGCCGCCGACGGCACCGCCACTCTCGTGCACGCCCCGGGCGTGGTGCGGTTGCGCCGCCGGGTGCTGGGCCGTTCGCGGCTGGTGCCCGCCGTGGTGGCAGGGCTGCCCGTGGCCGGTGCCGGCGACACGCTCGCCGAGCAGATGGCGGCGGAGATCGGCGAGTACCTGTCCGCGCTGCCCGCGCCGCGCCCCGCCGCCGACGCCGCCGGCGACCGGTCCGGGCAGGGGTCGGAGATCGGCGCGCGGCCGGCGGGAACAGCGGAAACCGGCACCGCGCTGACCGACCCGAAGATCACGCGCTACGTCGCGCGGGTGCGGGCGGCCATCGACGGTGAACGGCTCGCCGCCGCCCCGTCGCGCAAGCAGGTGCAGCGGTTCCTGCGCTGCCGCGCCGAGGACGCCGCCGCCGTGCACCGCGTCCTGTTCCCCGCCCACCCCGACAACGGTCCCGATGACGACGGCCCCCGTGAGGAGGTGACCGCATGACCACGCCCGACCCCCGCCACGACGACGGCCCGCGCGGTGGAACCGGTGTGCGCGACAACGTCGTGCCGCTGCGCCCCGCCGTATCCGCCGCGGGAACGGAGATCGAGCCCGCGCCCCCGGTGATGGAGGGCGAGCTGCTGACGCCGGAGGAGTCGGCGGCGCTGGACCGTCGGTTGGCGGCGCAGCGTGCGGAGCGGCTGCGCGCGGCGGCGGGCACGGTCGCGCGGGTGGTGCGCACCGGCGCCACCCACGACCGGACCCGGCGGGCCGGGCGGGCGGTGGTGCGCAACGCCCTGTACGTGCCGGCCGGTGCGGGGGTGGTGGCCCGCCAGGTGTGGGAGGCCCACACCACCGCCCGCTACCAGCGGATGATGCGCGCGGCCGAAGCCGCGGGGGACTTCGCGGCGGTCGCGGAGTGGGAGGAGCGGCAGGCCCGGTTCGTCGCCGAACGGCACCGCCGGATCATGACGTGGCTCGCGGCCCCGGTGCACGTGGTCAAGGCCGTGTTGGTGGTGCTGGTCGCGCTGGTCGGGCTGCTGTTGCTCACCGGCCTGGTGCTGGCGGTCAACAGCGGCGACCTGGCCGCGTTCCTGACCCCGTTCGCCACCACGTTCGCGGTGCTGTCCGGTGTGGTGTCGGTGATCGACGCGGTGTGGGGGCCGCTGACCACGGCGGCCCCGTTCGCCGCGCTGGCGTGGCTGTGGCACGTGGGCCGCACCCGCACCACCCCGCCGTCCTGGGTCGCCGCCCACCGGTCCGAGGACCGCACGGACGTGCCGATCACCCCGTCGGTCCTGGTGACCGCGCTGCGGGACCTGGGCGTGTCCAAGCTGACCCGGGCCATCAAGGAGATGGGTGACGCCGGCGCGGGCATGCTCGGGCTGATCCGCATCGCCGGGTGCGGCGTCGAGGTGGACGTCACCCTGCCCTCGGGGGTGTCCACCCACGACATCACCGGCAAACGGCGACGCCTGGCGGAGAACCTCTACCGCCACGAACACGAACTGTTCATCACCATCCCCCCGGCCGCACGCACGGTCCGGCTGTGGATCGCCGACCCCGGCGAACTCGACAAACCCATCGGCCCGTCCCCGCTGGTCACCGACCCCACGATGACCGCCGACATGTACACCGGCCGCGCCCCGTGGGGGCAGGACCTGCGCGGTGACGCGATGACGTTGTCGCTGCTGCAACGACACCTGCTGATCACCGGCCTGTCCAACCAGGGCAAGACCGCCGCCCTGCGCGCCCTGGCGCTGTGGCTGGCCCTGGACGCCACGGTGGAGTTCCGGATCGCCGACCTGAAGGGCATCGGCGACTGGCACATGTTCGCCGACCTGGCCACCGTGCTGATCGAAGGCCCGACCGACGACCACGCCTGCGCCGCAACCCACATGCTCGAAGCCGGGGTGGAGGAGATGGAACGCCGCCTGGCCGCGGTGGACCCCGAGACCCACAAGAACGGCGTCACCCGCGACCTCGCGCGCGCCGGTAAGGGATTCCATCCCCTGGTGCTGATCGTGGACGAGGCGCAGCAGGCGTTCATGAACCCCGCCGTCGGCGAGGACAAGCGGCCCTACGGCGGGCAGACCAACAAGTCCCGCTACTTCATGGCCGCCCGCAAGCTCCACAACCAGGGGCGGGCGGTCAACGTCACCCTGTGGCAGGGCACCCAGAACCCCACCGACCAGAACCTGCCCAAGCTGGTCCGCGAAGGCGCGCACATCCGCGCCTCCCTGGTCGTGGGCACCGAGAGCGAGGCCCGCATGGCGTTGGGGGACAAGGCAGTCAACGCCGGCGCGGCACCGCAGGAACTGCGCCAGGGCCTGGACAAGGGAACCCTGCTCGTCGCCGGCGACGGCGTCCCGCTGCCCCCGCAACAGGCCGCCATCACCGTGCGGACCCACTTCATCGACGGAGAAGACGCCACCACCATCGCCGACCGCGCCAAGACCCTGCGCACCCGCACCACCACCCGCACCACCGACAGCGACACCCCGGCGCGCGACCTGCTCGCCGACCTGGCACAGGTCATGGGCACCGAACCCAAGACCCGCAACGAGATCCTGCGTTCCCGACTGGCCGAACTGGACCCCGACACCTACGAGGGCATGTCCGCCACCGACTTCGCCGAACGACTCGCCGAACACGGCATCGCCTCCTACAAGGCCCACGGCGGCGTCATGACCACCCGCCGCTCCGAGATCGACCGGGCGATCACGGAACGCGACGAAACCGGCGGGGAGTGACCCGGGGAGCGGAGCGGGGAGGCACGCCCGACCCGGGGAGTACTCCCCGCACGCCTCCCCGCACGGCCTCCCCGCTGTGACCAGCACAGACAGCCCTGCGGGGAGGCGGGGAGGCGCACCGCGCCGACCTGCGGAAACCCTCGAAAACACGCTCTGAACGCAGGCGGGTCCACATCCCCGCACGATGACGCACATCCACAGTCCACTACGCACAGTTACGGAGACGATCGTGTCCAAGCAGATCATGCACATGGGCAACCGCCGCTGGTGGGACGGCAAGGTCAAGACCCTCTGCGGCCTGACCATTGAGGACGGTGGGGCCGAGAAGGTCTGGTTCCCGTCCCTGTCCAGGCACACGCCGTGCCCGGCCTGCGAGGCCGTCCACCAGCGGACCAGCCGGTAGAGGGGGCGGGTCATGGCCAAGAACGCCCAGGACGACGGCCTGATCCACATCGAGAAGTCCCGCAGTCTGTGGGACGGGCACTCCAAGACGATGTGCGGCCGGCGCATCGAGAAGGCCGAAGCGGTTTGGGTGTGGTTCACCAGCCGGAAGTGGTGCCCCATCTGCGAGGCCCACAAGTAGCCCCACTCCAGGACGGGGACGTGACATGTGCAGGACCGGCGGCCGTCGCTGCGACGGCAGCAACCACACCAGCCGCGCCACCCAGACCACCCGCAAACGCGTCTCACGCGCCCGCAAAGCCCTACGCGAGGCCAAAGCCGGCGGTGACGCCGATGCCATCGCCGCCGCGCAGCAACGGCTCACCGCCGCGCGCGCAGCACACCAGGAAGCACGCGAGACCATGCGCCCGAACGATGACACCGCACCTCACGCCCGGGACGTGACCCGAGACGACAGGTCGGACGCGAACACGAACCCGCCGTCCACACAGGACACCGACCGGCTCGGACGGGCCACGGTGCGCGTGGTGAACAACCACGTCAGCCACATCAGCGGCAACGCCACCGTGTACCAGGCAGACGTGATCCACGGACCGCTGGTATTCGACACAGGCCCGGACCGGGACGTGACCACCGAACCCGCGCCACGCACCACCCGACCGACCGGCACCGGGCGCGCCAAGGTCCAGGCCGGTCTGATCTTCGGCGGCATCCACGGCGCAGCCCACGACGTGGATGTGACCGCCACCAACATCCGGCGCACCCGGCACACCGACTGACAACACCCCCACGACAAGCCGCCACCAGTCGGTGGCAACCCCACTCCCACGGAGGTAGACCGATGATCGTCAACCAGCCCCCGGCCAGCGCCCACCAGCCCGAATGCAACTGCGGCGCGGCCGTGGGCGAGTACCACCAGGCATGGTGTGACGCGCTCAAGGCCCCCGCAGACCGGACCGGCCAAGAGGGGTAGCCCGCTGACATCACAGCAGCCCGCACCGGGGACGTGACCACTCGCGCCCGTCCCCGGTGCGGCACTCCCACCACGCGTGACCATCCACAAGAGACGGGGGCTTCGCCATGCTCATCGGTGGCCTGTTCGAGGGCTACGGCGGACTGACCGCCGCCATCCGCACGGCACTGGGTGGCAAGCCTGCGTGGTTCTGCGAGAACGACCCGGGGGCATCTGCCGTGCTGGCCCACAACGAACCCGGCGTGCTCAACCTGGGCGACATCACCCGCGTGGACTGGGACACCGTGCCGCGGGTTGACGTACTCGCCGGCGGGCCACCCTGCCAGGACCTCAGTCTGGCCGGTGCGGGCGCGGGCCTGCGGCGCGACACCCGCTCTGGACTGTGGTTCCACATGGCCGACGCCATTGCCGCGCTGCGCCCGCGGCTGGTCGTCATCGAGAACGTGAGAGGACTGCTCAGCCGTGAAGCCGATAGCGACGTAGAACCCTGCCCGTGGTGTCTGGGAGACCGAGCAGACGTCCCTGCTCTGCGGGCACTCGGAGCCGTTCTCGGCGACCTGGCCCGCCTCGGGTACGACGCGCGATGGTGTGGCCTACGCGCATCCGACGTCGGAGCGCCGCACGAACGGTTCCGCGTCTTCGTCGTTGCTGCCGACACCACGCGCGACGGACGGCACCAAGGGTGGCCCCAACCAGCGCGGCTCCTCGGGGGACCTGATGCTGCCGTCCGCGGTGATGGCGTTGCTGCCCACGCCGACCGCGTCGGACGCCAACGGCCCGGGAGCACATGGGACGGGAGCAGCGGACCTGCGCACCACGGTAAGGATGCTGCCGACACCGACCGCACGCGACGGCAAGGGGCCGAACCAGCGCGGGGACGCGACCTACCTGCACGGAGCGCTGTCCGGTGGGGAGCCTACGAACCCGCCGTCCGCCGCTGGGAAGCCATCCTAGGACGACCCGCACCAGCGCCCAGCGTCCCCGGACGTAACGGCAACGCGGTGCTCAACCCGGTGTTCGTGGAATGGCTCATGGGCCTCGACCACGGTCACGTCACCGCCGTCCCCGGCCTGTCCCGCAACCAACAGCTCCGCATCCTCGGCAACGGCGTCGTGCCCCAACAAGGCGCAGCAGCGCTGCGCCGGCTTCTGCGTCACGGAGCGGAAGCCGTACCAGGGGCACACAGCAGCAGCGCGTTCGCGTCGGCAGACCTCGGGTATGTGGCATGAAAGCCCGGTTCCTGTTAGGGGTGCACCAGCCGGCGTTCCTGGAACGCGCGGGGGTGCCGCTGTTCGTGTCGGACACCCGGTTACGCGACTACAAGAACCTGCCGCGCGCAGCTGCGCCGTGGGCGCTGGACTCCGGCGGGTTCACCCAGTTGCAGAAGTACGGGGAGTGGACCGTCCCGCCGGGGAAGTACGTGGCGCGGGTGCGGCGGTACCGCGACGAGATCGGGCGCATGGAGTTCGCCGCCATCCAGGACTGGATGTGCGAGTCCATCGTGATCTCCGGCGGCCGGGCGGGGCGGATGTTCTTCGTCGGCACCAAGTTGTCCGTCCCGGAGCACCAACGCCGCACCGTCTACAGCGCGGTCGAGCTGGAGATGCTCGCCCCGGATCTGCCGTGGCTGAAGGTGGTCCAGGGGGACAAGCGGGATGACTACCTGCGTTGCGCGGACCTCTACGAACGCGCCGGGATCGACCTGACCAAGGAGAGCCTTGTCGGGGTGGGCAGCGTGTGCCGCCGGCAAGGGATGCGCGAGGCGCACGACATTGTCCAGGCGCTGCGTGAGCGCGGGTTGCGCCGGCTGCACGGGTTCGGCGTCAAAACCAAGGGGTTGGCCCTGTTCGGCGACCTCTTGGACTCGGCTGACTCGCTGGCCTGGTCGGAGGATGCACGCCGTAAGGGGAATCGGGTGCTCTGCGGCACGGTCCACCCGCGCGGCGGCAAGAACTGCGCCAACTGCCTGCCCTACGCCCTGCAATGGCGCGCCCGCCTGCTCGATGCCCCCGCCCGCTCGCAATTGCAACTGCCGCTCGCCGCGTAGCCGGGGCCTGCTCCGCGCGGGCCGCGGGCCGTGCCGCGCGCGGTACCACCACGTCGCTGATCACTGCCTGGATAGGGGGATCGACCATGTCCACGAACTCTGTTGCCGACCGCGCGGCCGGTGCGGCCCGGTGGGTGGCGGCCCGCCTGGGCTGGCACGTGCTGCCGCTGCACCCCGACACCAAACGGCCCCTGGCCGGCTGCCCGGACTGCCGGGGCGGGGGCGGGCACACCGCGGCGAAGTGCCGGTGCCTGGCGCGCCGGGCTGGCGCGTTGTGCCACGGCGTGTGGGCGGCCAGCAACGACCCCGCCGTGATCGGCCGGTGGGCGACCCGGTGGCGGACCAGCGTGTGGGCGGTGCACCTCGGGGTGTCCGGGCTGCTGTGCGTGGATCTGGACGCCCACGGCGGCACCCCACCCGCCCAGCCGCTCAACGGCGTCCCGTGGCCCGCAGACCAGCCGCCGCCGGCGGACGGCATCGACACCTACGCCACCCTGGCCGGTCTGCGGGACGCGCCGGTGGACCCCGGCACCCTGGCCACCGACACCCCTTCGGGCGGGCTGCACCTGCTCTACACCGCCCAGCCGGGCCGGTGGAAGTCCAGCACCGGCCGCGCGCGCGACGACGCCGTGCGCACCGGCCTGGGCTGGCAGATCGACGTCAAGGCCCACGGCGGTTACGTGATCCTGCCCGGCTCGACCACCGCCGCCGGCACATACCGGCGCGCCTCCACCACCGTCACACCCGCGCCGCTACCCGGCTGGCTGGCCGCCGACCTGACCCGCACCGGCCACGACAAACACACCACCACGACCACACCGGCGGCACCACCGGCAGCCACGGTGGTCACCGCGCGCGACAACGACCGGCACGCCCGGTACGCCGCGGGCGCGCTGCGGTCCGCGTGCGCCGAGATCGCCGCCATGCCGCCGGACTCCGGGCGCAACCGCAAGCTGTTCCGCTCCGCCAGCCGGCTGGCCGGGATGGTCGCGGCCGGGTGGATCGACCGGGACCAGGTGGAGACCGCGCTGACCGAGGCCGCCGCCCACGCCGCACTCCCGGCCGGGGAGATCCGCTACGCGATCGCGTCCGGGTTCCGCCACACCCGGCCCGCGCCAGAGCACAGGAGCGCTTCATGACCACCGCCGCCGACACGACCACCGACACGACCGCGGTGGACACCGCGCCCGCCGACCGGTTGGCCATCCGGATCGGCGGCGAAGCCGAAACCATCCGCGTGCTCACCGCCGCCGTCGCCGAAGGCGCGCTGCCGGACGTGTTCGTCTCCGGCGGCCAACTGGTCCACCTGTCCCGGGTCTCCGGCGCGGCCGACCCCGGCGAACAACAACCCACCGCGCTGCCCGTGCGGGCCGACCCGGTCACCGCCCCGGCGCTGGCGTTCCTGCTCGCCCACCACACCTACGTCCACCGGCTCAAGAAGGACAAAGAGACCGGCGAGTGGGAAGAGGTGGAGGCCAGCCCCACCAAAACCGCGCTGTCGGCGGTGCTGTCCTCCCGCTACTGGCCCGGCGTGCGCCCGCTGACCGGCATCGTCGGCTCACCCGTGCTGCGCCCGGACGGAACCCTGCTCCAAACCACCGGCTACGACCCCGCCACCAGCCTCTACTACGCGCCCACCACACCCATGCCGCCGATCCCCACCACCCCCACCAGCGACCAGGTCACCCAGGCGCGGGAATTCGTGCTGGGCAGCCTGCTTCGCGACTTCCCGTTCGTCGCCCCCGCCGACCGGGCCAACCACCTGGCCCTGCTGTTCGCCCCGATCCTGCGCCCCTACCTCGGGTGCCTGACCCCCTTCGGGCTGATCTCCGCCACCACCCAGTCCAGCGGCAAAACCCTGCTCGCGGAAATCCCCGGCTACCTCTACGGCAGCAAAACCCTCGTCTGGCGCAAAGGAGATGACAGCGAGCTGGAGAAGGCCATCACCAGCGCCCTGCACAGCCCCGCGCCGATCATGCTGTGGGACAACATCGCCGAAGGCAGCATGGTCTCCTCCGCCGTCCTCGCGCAGCTGCTCACCTCACCACAATGGTCCGCCCGCATGCTCGGTTCCTCCGGCGCGGGGTTCACCGCGGTCAACGACCGGCTGTGGCTGGCCACCGGCAACAACATCCGCCTGGGCGGCGACATGGCCACCCGCACCGTCCTGGTCCGGCTCGACCCCAACGACCCCCACCCCGACCAGCGCGACCAGTCCCAATTCGGCATCCCACACCTTGACGCCTGGCTGAAAACCCCGGCCAACCGCGTCACGGTGCTGCGGCACCTGCTGATCCTGGTCATGGACTGGATCAACGCCGGCGCGCCCCGATCCGGTCACACCATGCGGCAGTTCACCAGTTGGGCACAAGCCGCCGGCGGGCTGCTCGCCCACCACGGTATCGACGGCTTCTTGGACAACCTGGCCGACATGCGCGAAGCCGACGACGAAGACGCCGAATGGGTCGCCTTCCTCGCCCGCTGGCACGAACTCAACCACGACCGCGCCATCACCAGCCGACACCTGCGCCAACAAGCCGAAATCGACATCGTCAACAACCAGCCCGTAGACCAATGGGAAGGAGCGTTCCTCACCGACGAACAAGGCCGCATACCGTCCACCAAATCGATCGGCCGCATCCTCACCGGCCACATCGGACGCTGGCACGGCGACTACGTACTCCGCTCCGCGATGGACACCCACGCCAAAGCCCGCGTCTTCTGGGTCGAAACCCGCACCACCACCGACCACCACACCACCGACCACCAGGAGCCAGCCGGCCAACCCGACCTCTGGCAGTAGCACCACCACCCGCTGGCGGACCGCGCAGCCACCGCCAGCGGCGGGTCTGCGGGTTTGGCCCGACCCGACGCGGGTTTGCTGCGGGTTTGAGCCGCGCCCAAACCCGCACCGCATCACCGCAGGTCACAGCCCCGGCACCCCCGGATTGACGGGTTTGCGGGTTTGACCCTCGCATCCCCCGCCGCACCGCACACAGCGACTAGAAGGGTCCGACAGTGCCCGAACAGCGAAGCTGGATGACCGTGGACGAGTTCTGTCGCGCTATGGGAATCGCGCGGTCCACGTTCAACGACTGGAAAGCCAAGAAGCGTGCGCCACGGGTGCGCAAACTCCCTAACGGCAAGTTGCGCATCGACCGATCCGACATCCAAGCCTGGTACGACGCTCTAGAGGTAGCGGCCTGATGAGCACCACGTACGACGTGCGCGTCTACAAGACCGAGACCTATCAGGGCAAGAAGACGACCACCCACTATGTCCGTTGGAAGGTGGCGGGCAAACTCCACCGTGAGGGTTTCCGCACTGCCGCGCTGGCAGACAGCTTCCGGTCAGACCTGGTGGCCGCTTCACGACGTGGTGAGGCCTTCGACATCACCAGCGGACTGCCGGTGACGATGCGACGTGAGGCGCAAACCATGTCGTGGTACGAACTGGCGTGCGCGTTCGTTGACATGAAATGGCCTCGGGCAGCCGCCACGACCAGGCGCACGAACGCGGAAGCTCTGACCACTGTCACAACGGCGATGTTCACCACCGGCAAGGGCAAACCCGACGACAAGCTCATCCGATCCGCTCTGGGCCGTTGGGCCTTCAACACGAACCGACGAGACGGGGACAAGCCGGACGACGTCAAGGCTGCGCTTCGCTGGATCGAGCGGAACACCCGCCCCGTGACCGCCCTGGCTGATCCGGAAGTGCTACGACCGGTGCTGGACGCACTCACGGTCCGGCTCGACGGCAAGCCCTACGCAGCGAGTGTGGTCAGCCGACGTCGCAAGATCTTGTCCACCACGGTCGAGTACGCCGTAGAGCGAAAGGTGCTCGCCAAGAACCCGATTCCCGCGCTCAAGTGGACCGCGCCACGAACAGTGCACGCGGTGGACCGGCGGTCAGTCGCCAACCCCGTGCAGGCACGCACCTTGCTGGCTGCCATCGGCACACAGCAGCGCAGCGGGCCGCGCCTGGTCGCGTTCTTCGGGTGTCTCTACTACGCCGCCATGCGACCTGAGGAAGCTGTTGCGCTGGCCAGACACAACCTTTCGCTCCCGCACGAGGGATGGGGGGAACTGACCATCGACACGGCCGAACCGCACGCAGGGAAGGAGTGGACCGACAGTGGAGCCAACCGCGACCGGCGACAGCTCAAGCAGCGGGCACGCGGAGAGACCCGCACGGTGCCGTGTCCACCGGAGTTGACTGCTCTGCTGCACTCCCACATCAAGCAGTTCGGCACGGCGCTGAACGGCCGGCTGTTCACCGGGGAGCGAAATGGGCAGGAGCTGCCGAAGCTCACCATCGTCCGGGCCTGGCAGCGTGCTCGCGCCGAAGTTTTCACCCCGGAAGTGGCCGCGACGCCGTTGGCGGGCACGCCCTATGACCTGCGCCACGCGGCCGTGTCCACATGGCTCAACGGAGGGGTTCCCGCGGTAACCGTCGCCGAGTGGGCAGGGCACTCCGTGGAGGTGTTGCTCAAGATCTACGCCAAGTGCCTGGACGGGGAGACGGCGGCGGTTCGCCGGCGTGTCGAAATCGCTCTGGGGCACCGATCGGAGGCCTGAAACTTTGGCACGTATTTGGCACAGATGGCCGTAGATCGCCGGTCGCGCTCGGACATGGCCGTACACGCACTGAAGGCCCTTGACCGGCTTTGCGCTGGTCAAGGGCCTTCAGTTGCTGGTCAAACGTGGTGCCCCCGGCAGGATTCGAACCTGCGCACCCGCCTCCGGAGGGCGGTGCTCTATCCCCTGAGCTACGGGGGCCGTAGCTACGGGAGAAGCTTAGCAGGGGTTTGGGGGTGGGTTCGCACCCCCTACCCTCCGGGGCGTGGAGCGAGTCGTCGAGCGGTTCGTGGAGCGGGGTGACCTGCGGGTTCGGGTGGTTGAGGGTGGGGTGCCGGGTGGGGTTGTCCTGGTGCTCGTGCATGGGTATCCCGATGACGCCCGTGTTTGGGACGGGGTGGCTGCTCGGCTCCAGCGGCGGTACTGGGTGGTTCGGGTTGATGTTCGTGGGGCCGGTGGGTCGGGGGCGCCGCGACGGCGGGACGGGTATCGGGTTGCCGAGGTGGTCGGGGACCTGGTGGCTGTGGGGCGCGGGTACTCCGGGGTCCATCTCGTGGGGCATGACTGGGGGGCCGTGATCGGGTGGGCCGCCGTGGCTCGGCATCCCGAGGTGTTCCGGTCGTTCGTCTCGATCTCCGGGCCCGATCTGGGGCACGTTCGGGACTGGGTGCGGCGGAACTGGTGGCGGCGGCCGGTTCGGGTGGTCGGGACGTTGGCTCGGTCCTGGTACGTCGCCGGGTTTCTGGTGCCGGGGCTCGCCGAGGGGGTGTGGCGGGTTGCCGGGCGGTGGATCGGGGGTCTGCGGGAACTGGTCAACGGGTTGGGGTTGTACCGCGCGAACCTGGGGGCGGGGGCCGAAGCCCGGCGGGTGAGCGTGCCGGTTCACCAGGTCGAGCTGGTGAAGGACCCGTTCGTGGGGCCCGGACACCTTGAGGCCGCCGAGAGGTGGACGGATGAGCTGTCGCGGTCTCGGCTGGTGGCGGGGCACTGGGCGCCTCGCACGCATCCCGAGCAGGTCGCGCGGGTGATCGAGGACTTCGTGGAAGGGCGGCGATCGCAGAGGGTCGTGGTCGTCACCGGGGGCGCTAGCGGGATCGGGCGGGCCACCGCCCTGCGGTTCGCTAGGGATGGCGCGTTCGTCGTGGTGCTGGACGTCGACCTCGAAGGGGCTGAGCGGACGGCCGCGGAAGCCGGTGGGGTCGGGTATCGGCTGGATGTGACCGATGGCGCGGCCACGCATGCCCTTGCGCGGGAGGTCGTTGAACGGCACGGGGTGCCGGATGTGGTCATGGCCAACGCCGGGGTCGCGGTCGCGGGCGCGTTCCTGGACACGTCCGAGGAGGACTGGCGACGGGTGGTGGACGTCAACCTGTGGGGTGTCGTGCACACGTTGCGGGCGTTCGCGCCGTACCTGGTCGAGCGCGGGCAAGGCGGGAACCTCGTGGTCACGGCCTCGGCCGCCGGTTACCTCCCGATGGCCACCCTCCCGGCCTACTCGACCACCAAGGCGGCCGTGCTGATGCTGGCCCAGTGCCTGGACGCCGAACTGCGCAAGCACCGCATCCGCGTGAGCGCCATCTGCCCCGGGGTGGTGGACACGAACATCGCGGCGACCACCCGGTTCGCCGGCTCGGACGACGCCGAACAGGAGCGGAAGAGGAAGAAGGCGGCGAAGATGTACAGGCTGCGCGGGTACAGCGCGGACAGGGCGGCCGACGAGGTCGTGCGGGCCGTCCGGGAGGGGCGGGTGGTGGTCCCGGTCACGCCGGAGGCCAGGTTCGTGCAGGTCGCGAACCGGATCGCGCCGTCGCTGGTCCGGTTCCTGGGAAGGTTCACCTGAGTCCGGTTGCACTCATGCGCATGTGACTATATGTTCCGAAGCATGGGTCACGGTCACGGCCATGGGTCAGCGAGCGCGCAGCACCTCGGGAAGCTGTGGGTCGCGTTCGGCATCGGCGCGGCGTTCATGGTGGTCGAGTTCGTCGTCGGGTTCGCCACGCAATCGCTTGCGGTCATCTCCGACGCCGCGCACATGCTCACCGACGTCCTGGGCGTCGGCATGGCGCTCACCGCGATCCTGCTCGCCCGCCGGGCGAAAGCCGCGGGCAGCCGCACGTTCGGCATGTACCGGGCCGAAGTGCTGGCGGCGCTGGCCAACGCCGTGCTGCTGTTCGGGGTCGCCGGTTACGTGGTCTTCGAGGCCGTCGGACGGTTCGGCAACCCGCCTGAGGTGCCCGGCCTGCCCGTGATGCTCGTGGCGGTGGGCGGGTTGCTGGCCAACTTCGTCTCGTTCCTCCTGCTGCGCGACGGCGCGAAGGACAGCATCAACGTCCGCGGGGCCTACCTGGAGGTGCTGGCCGACCTCATCGGCTCGGTCGGCGTGCTCATCAGCGGCGCGGTCACGCTGCTCTTCGGTTGGCGTTACGCCGACCCGATCATGGGTGTCGCGATCGGCCTGTTCGTCCTCCCCCGCACCTGGAAGCTCGCGGCGGGCGCGCTGCGGATCCTGTTCCAGCACGCCCCCGAGCGGGTCGACGTCGCCGCCATGCAGGCCGACCTGGGCGAGCTGCCCGGGGTCGAGGAGGCGCACGACCTGCACGTCTGGACGCTCACCTCGGGCATGGAGGTCGCCTCCGCGCACCTCACGACGTGCCGCGACGCCGACCCGGCGCAGGTGCTCGCGGCGGCCCAGACGCTGCTGGCCGACCGGTACCACATCGAGCACGCCACGCTCCAGGTCGAACCAGGGGACTCCGCGCAGCGCTGCCGCGAAATCTCCTGGTGACGACCCTCCGAACCGTGCCCTTCCTAACCGTGACCCTCCGAACCGTGACCCTGCGAACCGGGACGACCGACTAGAACGCCGAGCACTGGCCGGACTTCGGCCCCCGCACGTCGTTGACCCACCCGTTGTCCACCGGCGGCGGGCTGCTGGTCCCGCAGGACAGCGGCCCGCTGACGGTGTTGCCCGCGACCACCGTGCCGCCGCGGTTGCCGACCAGGTTGACCGGCCCGCCCACCGTGGCCCGCTCCAGCGACACCTCGCCGGACGCCCCGGTCACGTTCACCGGCCCGCCCACCGAGGTCTCCACCAGCACCACGGCCGCCGCGCCGGCCGCGGACACGGGACCCTGCAACCGCGCGCCGAACGCGTACAGCGACGCGCCCTCGGCCACGGTCACCGGCCCGGTCACCGACCCGCCGTCCACGCACACCACGCCCTCGACCCGCAACGGCCCGGCGTGCTCGCCGGTGATGGTGGACGTGCAGGTCACGAACGGCTTGACGAGCAGTTCGACCTCGGCCACCGACACCGTGCCCGGGAACTCCAGCCGGTAGTGCTGGTAGTGCCCGGCCCGAGCGATCTTGAACGCGCGAGTCTGCTGCCGGTGCGCGAAGGTCACACCGGAACGCTCGTCCACAGTGGACCAGGTCTTGCCGTCGTACGAACCCTTCAGCACCCACGACGACGGGTCACCGGACCCCTTGCTCGACGTCAGCGTGTAGAACTCGGCCTTCTCCTTCTTGTCCTTCAGGTCCACCTGCAACCAGGACAGGCTGCCGGCCGTCTGGGACGTGTTGTCCAGCACCGAGGCCGGAGCGCCCGTGACGACCGACGCGGAGGTCACGTCCCGCAGCGGCTTGGGCGGCTCGTTCCCGCTGGTCAGCGACGGCGGCGCGGCGTCGGCACCGGTGGCCCACGACGAGGGCGCGGGGCCCATCTCGAAGTCCAGCGTGCCGCCGGACGCGATGGCGGAGTGCGGCAGGTACGCCTTGTCCCACTTCTTCCCGTTCACCTTCAACGCCTGCACGTAGATGTTGCGCGCGCTGTTGTTCGGCGCGTTCACCACCAGGGTGGAGCCGTTCTCCAGGCGCACGGTCGCCTTCTTGAACAGCGGCGACCCGATCGCGTACGTGGAGTTGCCCATCTGCAACGGGTAGAAGCCCAGCGCGCTGAACAGCCACCACGCCGACTGCTCGCCGTTGTCCTCGTCACCGGGGTAGCCCTGCCCGATGTCGCTGCCGATGTAGAGCCGCGACAGGATCTCGCGCACCTTCTCCTGCGTCTTCCACGGCTGCCCGGCGTAGTCGTACATGTAGGTGATGTGGTGCGACACCTGGTTGCTGTGCCCGAGCTGCCCCATCCGCACGTCCCGCGCCTCGGTCATCTCGTGGATGACACCGCCGTAGGAACCGGGGAACTTCGCGGTCTCGGGCGTCGCGAAGAACTCGTCCAGCTTCGACGCCAGCCCCTCGCGACCGCCGTACAGGTTCGCCAGGCCCTGACCGTCGTGCGGCACCGAGAACGCCATGTTCCAGCCGTCGGTCTCGGTGTAGTCGTGGCCCCACTCGCGCGGGTCGTAGTGCTCGGGCGACTCGCGCCACGTGCCGTCGGGGTTGCGGCCCTGGAAGAACTTCGTGCCGGGGTCGAACATGTGGATGTAGTTCTGGGCCCGGTTGGCGAAGTACTCGCTCTGCGCCAGGTACTCCGGGTCCCCGGTCTGCTTGTGCAGCTCGCGCGCCATGTTCGCGATGCCGTAGTCGTTGACGTAACCCTCGATCGCCCACGACATGCCCTCGCCGGTGGCGGTGGACGTGTAGCCGGTGAAGATCGAGGTGTCCAGGCCCTTGCGGCCCACGCCCGCGTTCGGCGGCGCGACGGTCGCGTTCTTCACCGCCGCCTCGAACGCCGCCTTGACGTCGAAGTCCTTGACGCCCTTGACGTACGCGTCCGCGAAGGCCACGTCGGAGCTGGTGCCGGTCATCAGGTTGGCGTAGCCGGGCGAGGACCAGCGGGAGATCCACCCGCCGTCGCGGTACTGCTGCACGAAACCGTCGGCCAGCTCGCCCGCCCTCTTCGGGGTGAAGAAGCTGTAGGCGGGCCAGGTCGTGCGGTAGGTGTCCCAGAACCCGTTGTTGACGTAGATCTTGCCGTCCACGACCTTCGCGCCGGTCTGGGTGGGCGTGGACGGGCCCGCGGGCTGCACCGGCGAGGCGTACCGGTACTTCGGGTCCTCGGCGGTGCCGACGTTCTCGTGACCCGAGTTCGGGTAGAGGTAGAGCCGGTAGAGGTTGGAGTACAGGGTGGTGAGCTGGTCCTCGGTGGCGCCCTCGACCTCGATCATGCCCAGGACCTCATCCCACGCCGCCTGGGCGCGGTCGCGCACCGACTCGAACGTGTCCGAAGTGGACACTTCCAGTTCGAGGTTGCGGCGCGCCTGGTCCACGCTGAGCAGCGAGGTGGCGATGCGCAGTTCGACGGTCTTGTCCGACGACGTGTCGAACTGGAGGTAGCCCGCCACGTTGTCCCGGCCGACGCCGGTCAGGCGACCGCTCGCGGCCACCGGCCGGTTGACCTTGCCGTACACGAACAGGCGGGTGGCACCGGTGGACAGACCGCTCTTGACATCCGAGAAGCCGGTCACCACGCCGGAAGCCGCGTCCAGGCTGAGGCCGCCGCTGTTGTTGACGTTGTCGAACACCACGTTCGACGTGTCGCCGGTGAAGGTGAACCGGAACACGGCGGCGTGGTCGGTCGGCGCGATCTCGGTGCGCATGCCGTTCTCGAACTCCACGCCGTAGTAATGCGCCTGCGCGGTCTCGTTCTCGTGCCGGAACGGCAGCGCGCGCATCGCGCGGTCCGCGGTGGGCGTGCCGGTGGACGGCATGACCTGGAACGTCTGCCGGTCACCCATCCACGGGCTGGGCTCGTGGCTCGCGGTGAACGCCTGCAACGTCGGCAGGTTGTCCCGGTTGTTGGCCTTGGCGTACTCGTAGAGCCAGCTGATCGAGCCGGCGTTGGTCATCGGCGACCAGAAGTTGAACCCGTGCGGCACGGCGGTGGCCGGGAAGTTGTTGCCGCGCGAGAAGCTGCCGCTGGAGTTGGTGCCCCGGGTGGTCAGGACGTGGTCGGACGGGCGCGGCTTGGCGACGGTCGCCGGCGCGGACTTCACCGCGATGTCGTCGAACCAGCCGTTGAACCCGGCCGGGCCCTTCGGGTTGTCGTAGGCGACGAGGATCCGCTTGATCGTCTTGCCCGCGGCGACCTCCCCGATCACCGACGCGACCCGGTTCCACTGGTTGGTGTAGAGCGACTTCGCCGCGCCCTGGCCGCGCGGGGACAGCTCGAACCCGTGCTGGTCGCGCGCCCCGAGGTCGGACAGGTAGGTGCCGTCGGAGAACGCGAGGTCGATGGCGACGTACGTGCTCGGGTAGTTCAGGTCGTCGGTGATGAACGACGGGAACACCAGGTAGGACAGCTCGGTCGTGTCGGTGACCGGGATGTCCGCCTCGAAGACCTTGTTGTAGGAGTAGCCGCGCTCGGCGGCGACGTGGGTGCCCTGGTAGCGCAGGGCCCTCAGGCCGGTGAAGCCCGCGCCGGCCTTCGCGTTGTAGCCGCCGTTGGCGCCCTTGCCGACGGTGGTGCGCATGTTCCGCGCGGGCGGGGTGGTGGAGCCGTCGGAGAACTGGACCTCGGCGAGCTGGATCAGGCCGACGCCGCCCTGGTTGGCGCTGATGTCGAGCTGGTAGAGGCGGAACGCCTCCGCGTTGGCGGTGTCGTAGGCCTTGGTCTGGAAGCGCTCGGTGAACGCCTCGCCGGCGCGGGTGTCGAGCGTGGTCCACGTCGAGCCGTCGTTGGACCCGCGCAGCGTCCAGTCCCTCGGGTCGCGCTCGGGGGCGTCGTTGGCGGAGGTCATCGCGTACCGCTTGACCGCCACCGGTTCCGGGAAGGTGAACCGGACCCAGCCGGTGCGGGTGAAGGTCAGCCACTTGGACGCGGTGTTGCCGTCGACCAGGTTCTCCTTGACCTCACCGGCCTCCGCGTACTCGGAGTTGGCCGCGACGTCGGTGATCCGGTCGGTGACGTTGCCGGGGATGCCGGTCGAGTCGGAGCCGTTGACGCCGGCGGTCTTCGGGGCCCCGTCGGGACCGGTCTCCACGGTGCTGGCCCACTTCGGCTGCGGCTGCCCGTCCTCGAACGACGTGGCGAACAGGGTCTCGCTCACGGCTGGCTCCCCCGGTGCGGCGGTCGCTGGCGACCAGCCTCCCACGGACCCCGCGGCCAGCGCAGCGGTCATCAGGATGACCAGGGATCTCCGACTTCGCATGTGCCTCATCGCGCACGCCTCTCGCCTTGACTCGCCTTGACGCCGGCCGAACTCGCCGGTCAGGGAAACGGGCGGCTGACATCGTTGTCAAGACTGATCACCCGGCTTGTCCACAAGCCTGTCCGGTTGTTGCTCCACCCGATCTAGACTCACTCGCTGTGACGGTCCGGAAGTCCCCCCAGGTGGGCACCCCCGCGGGCATGCGCGTGCTGAACCAGCGGGCGGTGCTGGACCGGCTGCGCCGCGGCGGTCCCGCGACCCGGCCGCAGATCGCGAAGGACACCGGACTGTCCAAACCGACCGTGGGCCAGGCGCTGCTGGACCTGGAGCAGCACCGGCTGGTGCGCCCCATCGGCCGGACGACGGCCGGGCCGGGGCGGTCGGCGATGGTGTACGAGGTGAACCCGGCGGCCGGGCACGTGCTGGGCGTGGACATCGGGCGGCAGCGCATCCGGGTCGCGGTGGCGGACCTGGCGGGGTCGGTGATCGCGCGGGTGGACGAGCGCAACCGGTGCCGGACGGCCGGGGCGCTGGTGCGGACGGTGCGGGACCTGGCGGTGCGGACGGTGTCCGACGCGGGGTTGTCGTTGGCCGAGATGGTGGTCAAGGTCGTGGGGACGCCGGGCGTGCCGCGGGACCGGACGCTGCTGCACGCGCCGAACCTGCCCGGGTGGGAGCGGCCGGGGTTGCTGGACGAGCTGGAGGCGCTGCTCGGGCCCGACCTGGTGGTGGAGAACGACGCGAACCTGGCGGCCGTGGGCGAGCACGCGTACGGGGCGGCGCGGGGCGTGAACGTGTTCGTGTGCGTGACGGTCGGGACCGGGATCGGCATGGGGATCGTGGTGGACGGCCGGTTGTTCCGCGGGGCGAACGGCGCGGCGGGCGAGGTCGGCTACCTGCCGTATCCGTCCGATGTGGACGGTGCGCGGGGGCGGCTGGAGTCCGCGGTGGCGGCGGAGTCCGTGGTGGCGTTGGCGCGGTCGCGCGGGTTGGGGTCGGTGAAGTCGGCGCGGGACGTGTTCGCGTTGGCGCGGGGCGGGGACGAGCGGGCGGTGGACGTCGTTCGGGACGAGGCCGAGCGGCTGGCGTTCGTGGTCGCGTCGGTGGCGGCGGTGATCGACCCCGAACTGGTGGTGCTGGGCGGCGGGATCGGCAGCAACACGGACCTGGGGCCGCCGCTGGCGGAGGCGCTGGCGCGGCTGACGCCGTTGGCGCCCCGGATCGTGGCCGGCGAGCTGGGTGACGGGGCGGTGCTGAGCGGCGCGGTCGCGATGGGCTTGGCGGCGGCCCGCGATCTCGTGTTCGACCGGCGCGGAGAAGTTACTCTCTGAGAGTAGTCGAGCGCCCCTCACCTGGTAATTCACTCAATTGTCGTAGGTGTGAACTGGCCAGTAGTGGCATAGCGTTACCGCACCTCCTCCTGGAGGGTGTGTGTCCTTCCGTTGTTGCAAAGGGGAGTCGGACGGGGAGTACGGGGGACGTGGTCCCCATCCGGCCGTCACACGGGGCAGGTGCCGCGCCCGCAAACACCTGCCCCGTGTGCCAACGGACCGAGCACCACCCCGCCCTGAGCCGCCGCCCCAACGGCTCAGGGCCGGCGCTCGTGGAGGGGCCGGAAGGCGGCACTGCCAGCCGGGGATCACCCCGCCGGCGGTCATCCAGCCGAGGATCACCCCGCCGGCGATCACCCAGCCCGCGATCACCCAGCCCGCGTCGCCATCGCGCTTGACCTGCGTCGACCCGTCACGGCCGGGGCGTGCGCCGGTGCACGTTCTCCGCCGTGGACGCCCGATGCGTCGAGTCCGCGATCCACGGCCCCGGGGTGGACGGGTTCAGCACCCCCTCCTCCAGCCACGTGAACCGCCCCTCCAGCACGTGCCGCGCCAGCACCACGTCCGACTCGTCGGCGTTCGTCCACAAGCGCTCGAACAGCTCGTCCACTCGAACGCGAGACTGCTTCGCGAACGCGTCCGCCAGCTCGACCGCCCGGTCCCCGTCCGCCGCCGCCTTCACGCACGACGCGCTGATCGCGAACAGCTCCGCCCCGATGTCCACCACCCGCGCCAGGAACCGCTGCTTGCGCTCCATCCGCCCCTGCCACCGGGACATCGCGTAGAAGGTGTGCCGCGCCAGCTTCCGGCTCGACCGCTCCACGAACCGCAGGTGCGTCGCGAGAGGACCAAACTCTCCGTAGGCCCTGGGCACCTGCCCGCGCCCGACGACCAGGGTCGGCAACCACTTGGCGTAGAACCCGCCCGCCCGGGCCACCGCCCGCGCCTTCGCCCGACCGTCCGCCTCGGGGTCGATGATGTCCCCCGCCACGGCCAGGTGCGCGTCCACGGCCTCGCGCGCGATGAGCAGGTGCATGATCTCGGTGGACCCCTCGAAGATCCGGTTGATCCTCAGGTCCCGCAACAACTGCTCCGCCGGCACACCGCGCTCACCCCGCCGGGCCATCGACTCGGCCGTCTCGTACCCCCGGCCGCCGCGCAGCTGCACCAGCTCGTCCGCGACCAGCCACGCCATCTCCGACCCGTACAGCTTGGCCAGCGCGGCCTCGATCCGGATGTCGTGACCGCCCGCGTCGGCCAGTTCACTGGACAGGTCCAGCACCGCCTCCAACGCGTACGCGGTCGCCGCGATGAACGCCACCTTGCCCGCGATGGCCTCGTGCTTCCCGACCGGCAACCCCCACTGCACCCGCTCGGTCGACCACTCGCGAGCGATCTTGAGGCACCACTTCGCCGCACCCGCGCACAGCGCCGGCAACGACAGCCGCCCGGTGTTCAACGTCGTCAGGGCGATCTTGAGCCCCGCGCCCTCCTTGCCGATCCGGTTCGCCTCGGGCACGTGGACCTCGTGGAACCGCGTGACACCGTTCTCCAGGCCGCGCAGGCCCAGGAACTCGTTGCGGTTCTCCACGGTGATGCCGGGCGAATCGCCCTCGACCACGAACGCCGTGATGCCCTTGCCCGGCACTTGCGCCATCACGACCAGCAGGTCCGCGACCACGCCGTTCGTCGTCCACAGCTTCACGCCGTTGAGCACGTACCCGCCGTCCACGGGCGTCGCCGTGGTGCCCAGGCGGGCCGGGTCGCTGCCCACGTCCGGCTCGGTCAGCAGGAACGCGCTGATCTCACCCGCCGCGCACCGCGGCAGGTAGGCGGCCTTCTGCTCGTCGGTGCCGAACATCGCCAACGGCTGCGGCACGCCGATCGACTGGTGCGCGGACAGCATCGCGCTCAGCGCCGGGTTCACCGAGCCGACCAGCATCAGGGCACGGTTGTAGTACACCTGGGACAGGCCCAGGCCGCCGTACTCGGCTTTGATCTTCATCCCGAACGCGCCGAGCCGCTTGAGCCCGACCAGGACCTCGTCGGGGATCAGGGCGTCGCGCTCGATCCGCGCGCCGTCGATGGTCTCGCAGTACTCGCGCAGCTCGCCGAGGAACTTCTCGCCGCGTTCGCGGTCGTCGGCGGAGCCGGAGGGGTGGGGGTGGATCAGGTCGAGCCGGAAGTGCCCGAGGAACAACTCCTTGCCGAAGCTCGGGTGCTTCCACCTCGTCTCGCGCGCCTGCTCGGCGACCTTGCGCGCGAGGCGCTCGTCCACGTGCCGGTCGGGGTCCACCGCGGTCATCACGGACCTCCCTGGAGCCGGGCTTCCCACGTTACTACCGGCGGGTAGCCCCATCCGGGTGACAGGAAACCCGGCTCCTGCCCGGGATCAGGCGCAGAGGGCCGCGTCGATCACCTGGATGCGGGTGGTGGCGGGCTCGGTGAGGACGATCGTGTTGGTGACCAGCGCGGCCACGCGGCCGTCGTCGGTGGCGAACGTGCCCGACGAGTGGCCGGTGGACAGGTCGCCGAAGTGGCCCCACGCCTCGCCGCCGCACGTCAGCGCCAGCCGCCACAGGCCCAGGCCGTAGCGGGAGTCGGCGGGCACGCCCGGCATGGGGACCGTGGTGCGCATCTGCCGGAGGGTGCTCGGCGACAGCAGGCGGCCGTCGAGGAGGGCGCGCTGGAAGGTCGAGAGGTCGCGCTGCGACGAGACGATCGCGCCCGCCGACGCGATGAACGACGGCTCCACCGAGTCGGTCCGGTCCAGCCAGAAGGAGAACGGGCCGAAGCGCGCGCCCTGGTAGCCGGGGACGAACGGGGCCGCCATCGACCGGGTGCGCGGGTACTCCGTGCGGGTCAGGCCGAGCGGGGCGAGGATCCGCGTGGTGATGACGTCGCCGATCGACCGGCCGGTGACCTGTTCGACCAGCAGGCCGGCCAGGGCGAAGTTGGTGTTGGAGTACTCGAACGCGGTGCCGGGCGCGGTGCGCGGCGGGGTGGTGAGGCCGGCGCGGACCAGTTCGCGGAGGGTGTAGGCGCCGTCCGGCTGGGGCTGCGGGTCGCCGGTGCTCGACGTGATGCCGCTGGTGTTCTGGAGGACCTGGCGGACGGTGATCTTCGTGCCGTCGTGGCCGTTGCCGGTGACGACGCCGGGCAGGTAGCGCTCCACGGTGGCGTCGAGGTCCACCGCGCCGTCGTCCACGAGCTGCAGCACGGCGACGGCGGTGAACGTCTTGGTCTGGCTGGCGGCGCGGAACCGGTCGTCCGGCGTGATGGGCCGGTTCTCGGTGATGCTCGCCGAGCCGCTGTGCAGCGTGCGGGAGTGCGTGTGGAGCGCGGCTCCGGGGCCGCCGGCGGTGGTGCGGTAGGAGTCGAGCGCCACCTGCGGGTCAACGGCCGTCTGCGCGTGGGCGACGGCTGGGGTGACGGCTGGGGTGACGGACAACGCGGCGGCCAGCGCCACCAGGGACAGGCGTTTCACGAGTGCTCCCCTCATCGTGTCGGGACGTCCCCGAGCTTCGCGAGGGGCGCATGAGGAACCGATGACAGGCGGCGTGGAGGCAGGCCCCCACGCCGCCGGCGGTCAGCTCCAGATCGCCGCGACCCACTCCGGGTGGTCGATGAACGGGTTGCGGTTGCGCTGGTAGGAGTCGTAGATGACCTGGTTGCGGCGCTTCTCGAACGCGTCCGGCGGGTCCTGCTGGTGCCACTGGAGGAGCACCGACAGGCGGCCGTGGTACGGCGCGGTGCCGTTGTTGACGTTGTTGTTCAGCTCCAGGTTGGCGAAGCCGTCGGTGCCCTCGTAGCGGACGGCCATGTAGAAGAGCATGCGCGCGACGTCGCCCTTGACGGCGTTGCGGGGCTCCCACGAGTCGCTGTCGGTGTAGTTGCCGGGCGCCTCGGCCGCGGCGGTGCCGCCGTTGTCGAAGTCCTTGTTGCCGCGGTCGGCGTTGACCGTCACGTCCTCCGGGCGGAGGTGGTGCAGGTCGGTGCCGGGGCCGGTGGCGGTGCCGAAGTCGCCGTGGGACTTGGCCCAGACGTGCTCGCGGTTCCAGTCGTCGACGTCGCCGCCGTTGAGCGTCTTGCTCTGCGACCGGCCGCTGTAGAGCAGGATGACGTTGGCCGCGTTGTTCGGGTCCTGGTCGGTGACCTTGAGGGCGTTCCACACCTGGTCGTAGGACAGCTTGGTGCCGGTGCGGATGATCTGGTGCAGGGCGGTCTTGAGCGCGGCACCGGTTTTACCGGTGGCGTCCCGGTAGTAGTCGTCGGCCGGCGGGGCGCTGGTCGTCGTGGTCGTGCTCGTGGTCGGTGTGGTGGTGGTGCCGGCGAAGGCGAAGGCCGTGGCGGACGTCAGCCCGGGGTGGGCGAAGTAGGCGGAGAGCGTGCCGGTGACGTCGATGCGCTTGCCGAGCAGGCCGGGGTTGGTGCGCAGGCCCCAGGCCGAGCGGAAGGCGGAGGGGATCTGGACGTAGACCATCTGGCTGGTGCTGGTCTGCGTCGCGGTGTCGGCCAGGGCGAGGGCGTAGTCGTTCGGGAAGTTCGACCGGACCACGGTGGTGGTGGCGGTCGGCTGGCCGACGACGTACCCGCGGACGGTGGCGGTCGAGCCGTTCTGCTGGCCGATGGCCTGGGTGACGGTGATGGGCGTGGCCGCGTTCGAGGCGGCCGGGACGAGCAGGGTGGTGGCGATCGTGGCGGCGGCGGTGAGTGCGCCGGCCAGTCGCCAGGGGAACTTTCGCACGGCTGGGTGTCCTCTCCCCGATAGCGGCGTCGCAGGGTGACAGCACGCGTCAGAGGTCCTGACTGTGCGTGATCATGTGCGGGTGATCACCGAGGGAGCATCGCACGAAAGTGGCCACGGTCGAGTGATGCGCGACCCACGGTGAAGTGGCCGGGACATGACCGGTTGGTGGGCCGCCGCTCCGAGCGGACCATGACGCCATGCGCGCGCTGCTCCTGGTGCTGGCCTTGGCAACAGCCACCGCCGCGGCCACGACCACGGCAGCCACGACCACGGCAGCCGCCGCGCCACCAGCCGCCGCGCCAGCCCGCGCCCCAGCCGCCGCCGCGGCGGGCCCCGCAGCCGCTCCGCGGGCGGCAACGCCGGCCACAGCCGCCGCGCCAGCCGCCCTGCCGGCGCCGGCCGCTCGCGCTCACGCACCAGCCGCCGCCGCGGGCCCCGCGGCCGCTTCGCCGGCGGCAGCGCCAGCCGACGCCGTGCCGGCCGCTCCGCCGGCGGCAGGCGCCCCGGCCCTCGCCGCACCCACCGCGCCGACCACCGGCACCCCGGCCTCGGAGCGGCTCGGGTACACGTTCGATCGGGAGACCACCCAGCGGATCCACGACGTCGTGGTGGCGGGTGGCGAGCCCGCCCTGGCCGCGTTGTGCGTGCGGGTCGCGCCGGGGTGGCTCAAGCTCGCCTGTCCCGCGTTCGCCGAGGTCGTGGCGGAGTATGTGGCGGACCGGCCGCCGTTGGGCCGCTGCCTCCGGGTGGACGCGCGCTTCGAGGTGCCGCCGCTGACCGCCACCTACGTGGAGTGCCCTTAGAGTTCTCCCCGTGGAGGACCTGGTTCGATGATCGACTTCCTGGCCGTGGCGCTGATCGTGCTCTCGCTGGTCTGCGCCGCCTGGGCGCTGCTGCTCGTGGCCCTGGACAAGCCCCTGACGCTGGACACCAAGCTGACCCTCGGCATCGCGGGCGCGGTGGTGCTGCTGGAGTTCGGGCTGCTCGTCCAGGCCGTGATCGGCGTCGTCAAGCTGATCGGGCTGGACCGCGACATCGCGTCCGCCACCTTCGTCGGCTACCTGATCGGGCCGGTGGTCGTGCTGCCGCTGGCCGGCTTCTGGGCCATCGCCGAACGGTCCCGCTGGGGCGCGTCGGTGCTGGTCGTGGGCTGCCTGAGCGTGCCGGTGATGATCGTGCGGCTGCAACAGATCTGGGCGGGTCATGCCTGACACGCGGTCCGGGCCGGGGCGGTTGTTGATCGCCGTGTACGGGTTGTTCGCGGTGGCCGCGTCGGCGCGGTCGGGGGTGCAGATCGCGACGCGGTTCGCCGAGGCTCCGGTGGCCTACCTGCTGTCCGCGTTCGCGGCGGTGGTCTACGTCGTGGCGACCGTGACGCTGGCGGTGGGCAGCCGGGCGTCCCGGCGGGTCGCGTGGGTGTCGTGCGCGGTCGAACTGATCGGCGTCGTCGTGGTCGGCGCGGTCAGCTACCTGGCGCCGGCGTGGTTCCCGCAGGCGACGGTGTGGTCCCACTTCGGCAGCGGCTACCTGTTCATCCCGCTGGTGCTCCCGGTCCTCGGCCTGCTCTGGCTGCGCCGCACGGCCGTCCCGGCGGCGTAGGGCACCCCCGCTCTACTCAGCCGACTCCAACAGCGTCCGGAGGATGTCGGCCAGCGCGTCCCGGCCGGCCGGGTCGAGGGCCGCGAGCAGGCGGTGGCCGGTGGCCAGGTGGTCGGGGAGGGCCGCGTCCACCAGGCGCCGTCCCTCCTCGGTGAGCGAGACGACCACGCCCCGACCGTCCACCTCGCTCGGCTTGCGCGTCACCAGGCCCCGCGCCTCCAGGCGGTCCAGGCGTTGGGTGATCGCGCCCGACGTGACCATGGACGAGCGCATCAGCTCCGTGGGTGTCAGGCAGTGCGGCGGGTCGCTGCGGCGCAGGGTGGCCAGGACGTCGAACGACGCCCGGTCCAGCCCGTGCCGCGCGAACGTCTCGCGCTGGGCGGCCTCGACCACGCGCGCGAAGCGGTTCAGCCGGCCCAGCACGGCCATCGGGGACACGTCCAGGTCGGGCCGCCGCGCGTGCCACTGGCTCAGGACGAGGTCGACGTGGTCTGCCACGCATCTACCTTAGCGGTGAGACAAATCACGGGCCAGGTACCTTAGCGATGAGTTAGTTTGACTTAGTGCTAAGCAACCGCCTCGTCACCGCGCTGGGCCCCGCCATCTGGGGCACGACCTACTACGTCACCACCGAGTACCTGCCGCCCGACCGCCCGCTGCTGGCCGGCCTGCTGCGCGCCCTGCCCGCCGGCGTGCTGCTGGTCCTGATCACCCGCCGATTGCCGCAAGGCGACTGGTGGTGGCGGTCGCTGATATTGGGGGCGCTGAACATCGGCGCGTTCCTGCCGCTGCTGTTCCTGGCCGCCTACCGGCTGCCGGGCGGCGTGGCGGCGACCGTCGGCGCGGTCCAGCCGCTGATCGTCGCGGGTCTCGCGGCGGCGCTGCTGGGGCAGCGGATGACCCTGCGCGTCGCCCTGGCGGCGGTCGCCGGTGTCGCGGGCGTCAGCCTGCTGGTCCTGCGGGCCAACGCGGCCCTGGACTGGCTGGGCGTCGCCGCGGCCCTGGGCGGCGCGGCGGTGATGGCGGCGGGCGTGGTGCTGAGCAAGCGCTGGCCGTCCCCCGCGCCGCTGCTGGCCTCGACGGGGTGGCAACTGGTGTGGGGCGGGCTGCTGCTGGTGCCGGTGACGCTGCTGGTCGAGGGCCTGCCGGACACGATCACCGCCCGCAACTGGGCCGGGTACGCCTACCTGGGCCTGATCGGGGCGGCCCTGTCCTACAGCCTGTGGTTCCGCGGGATCAAGCTGCTCAAGGCCACCGAGGTCACGTTCCTCGGCTTGCTCAGCCCGGTCGTGGCCACGCTGGTCGGGTGGCTCGCGCTGGGCCAGGACCTGACGGCGCTCCAGGTGCTGGGGGCCGTCGTCGTGCTCGCTTCTTTGGTCGTCGCACAGAAACAGGGAGGGAAGACGGATGCGGATCACCGTGTTCGGGGCGGCGGGAGCCGTCGGAAGTCGAGTGGTGACCGAAGCGCGCCGGCGCGGGCATGACGTCACGCCGGTGACCAGGTCGGACCGGCCGGGGTTCGTCGTGGCCGACGCGACGGACGTCGACCGGGTGGCCGGGCTCGCAAGGGGAAGCGACGTGGTGGTCGGCGCGACCCGGCCGGTGCCGGGGTCCGAGCGGGACCTGGTCGTCACGGCCAAGGCGCTGCTGGAGGGCGTGCGGCGCAGCACGGCTCGGCTGATCGTGGTCGGCGGGGCGGCGACGTTGCGCACGCCCGAGGGGGTGCTGGTGCACGAGGTGGAAGGGTTCCCGGCGGACATCCTCCCCATCGCGCGGGCGTGCGCCGAGCAGCACGACGTGTTCCGCGGCGAGTCCGAAGTGGACTGGACGTACGCCAGCCCGCCCGCGGTGATCGAGCCGGGCGTGCGCACCGGCCGCTACCGGCTCGGCCTGGACGACCTGGTGGTGGACGACCACGGCGAGTCCACCATCTCCCTGGAGGACTTCGCCGTGGCCCTGCTCGACGAGGTGGACCACCCGCGCCACCGCCGAACCCGCTTCACCGCCGCCTACTAGGCCGGCAGCCGCCAGACCTGGTTGGCACCGCCGTGGCAGGTCCACAGGACGAGGGCGGTGCCGTTGGCGGACGAGCCGCCGGTCGCGTCCAGGCACAGGCCGGACTTGGCGTTGCGCAGGGAACCGTCCGACTGGTGGGTCCAGGACTGCGCCGGCGTGCCGTTGCAGCTGTGGAGCTGCACCGCGGTGCCCGGCGCGGTCCCGCCGTTCCGGGCGTCCATGCACTTGCCCATCGCCTGGAGGGTCGCGCCGGTCGCGGTCCAGGTCTGGGCCGGGGTGCCGTTGCACGTGTAGAGCTGCAACGGCGTTCCGTCCGCCGAACTGCCGTTGGTCACGTCCACGCACTTGCCGCCCACGCCGGTGATCGGGCCGGTCTTCGCCAGTGGCGGCAGGGCGGCCACCTCGGCGGCCAACGCCACCGGGTCGCCGGACGGGCTGGTCGGCAGCGGGTCGGTCCGGCGGGCCCACGCGTCCTCCAGGGCGAACCAGTCCACCGCGGCGGGAGCGGCGCCGGTGGCCAGGGCCGTGTCCAAGACCCCGAAGAACTTCGCCCAGCGCTGCGCGTACAGGCCGGAGACCAGGCCCGACCACTCGCGGTTGGCGTAGTCGTGCAGGCCGCCGCCCTCGCTGCCGGCGCGGTGGCCCCACGTGGACAGGATCGAGCGCTGGTCGTACTCCAGCCGGTCCTGCTCGGCCGGCGTCGCTCCCCAGGCCCGGGCGCTCGCGGTCCACCGGCCGAGCAGGAACCGCGGGTCGCTGCCCACCAGGCGGTCCAGGAGGGCGATCTCGCGGTTCCACTGGTCGGCCAACGCCCGCAACCGCGTCGGGTCCTTCGCCGTGTAGGCGGCGTTGACCAGCGGCAACAGGGCCCGGCTGCGGTTGGCCAGGTGCTGGCGGGCCAGGTCCACCACGTCGTACCGGTAGGCGTCGCTCGCGCGCAGGGCCGGGGCGACGGCGAGCAGCCTGGTCAGGGCCGTCCGGACGGTCTCCGGGTCGTACCGCGTCGCCTCCGGGCTCCACGTCGCCGCGGTGCGGACGGTCAGGGCCGGCCGCGCGGCGAAGAGGCTGTCCTGGGACTCGCTCCACGTCCCCGACGGGGTCCTGTACGGGCCGCGGCGCAACGAGTCCCAGGCGGCCGTGGCGTTGTCGTCCCGGCCGCCGTAGCGGCGGCCGGCGTAGTCGGCGAACCAGCTCGCGTGGTCGAGGGTCGTGGTCCAGGCCAGGTCGGAGAACAGGGCGAACGCCGCCGGGTCCACGGTCGCGGACTCGGGCAGGTAGGCGATGCCCCGCGGCGCGCCGGCCGGCTTGGCCAGCCACTGGCGGAACCGCGAAGTCCAGACCGCCGTGTTCGCGCCGATCGTGGTGTGACCGCCGAAGTTGGGGATGGTGCCGAACGCGTACGGCGTGCCGCCCCAGGACGTTTCGCGGTCCAGGTTGTCGTAGCGGTCGGACAGGCCGTCCACGACCAGCATCCCGGACTTGTCCACACCGGACAGAAGAGTGCTCGACGGGTTGCCCTGCCAACCGAGGATCGCCCAGATGGCGCCGGGATGCGCGGCGCGGAGAGCGTCCTGGACCGCTCGCGCGGCACGCGGGACGTCCACCGTGCCGGCGTTGCCGCCTTCGTGGAGCAGGTCCATCTTGTAGATCGCACTGGAGCCGAAACGGACCTTCTGCGCCGCGTAGTACGCCGACGCCACGCGGGTGAACAACGCGTTCGTGGGGTCCAGCCACGCCGGCCGCTGGAAACCGACCCACGTGCCCTGCTGGACCACGGTCGCGCCCGGGTTGCGTGAAGCGAAGTCCGTCGGCACGGTGCCGAAGTAGCCGGGCAGCACCGGCGTCATGCCCAGTCCCCGCAGGTGACCGGTCAGGCGTGCGCCGAGGTCCGCGCGAGCCGTGATCAGCTGCTCCGACACCGGCCCGCCGAAGCCGCTCATGTTCTGGAGCAGCCACCACGGCTGGTGCGCGGGCGCGGGGATCCACGCCCGCAGCTCGGCGGCGGTGTACCCGAACTGCTGGAACGCCTGGTAGTACGGGTACTCCGCGCCGACCTGGACGTAGACCTCGTTGTAGCCGTTGAGGGCCAGGACGTCCACCTCGCGCTGGAGCGCGGCGAAGTCCCGGTACGCGCCCGCGTAACCGTCCTGGGTGTCGTTGAGCGCGTAGCGGTGCGGGACCACGGCCGTGCGGGTGGTGGCGGTGACCGCCGGGAGGGTCGCGGGCAGGCGGTTCAGGCTGTCGCCGACCAACCCGATGTCCACTTCGGCCACGGTCCGCAGGTACCAGCCGACGCCGGCGAGCAGCGTGGCCGGGGACGTGCCGCGCACGGTGATCGCACCGGCGGTCCCGGACACCGCGTACTCGTCGCGGCCCGTGGTGGCCTGGAGGGTGAACTGGCTCGCGTGGGCCGGCAGGAGCCGGCTGAGCACGGCCGCGGCGGGCGCGGTGTCGAACGCGGCGGGCTGGGCGGTGGCTTGCGGGGTGCTGAGCAGGCCGGCGACCAGCGCCGACACCACGAACGTCCTGAACACGGCGGCTCCCGAGGTGGCCGGAAGTGGTCCAGACCAGGGTGGGACACCGTCGCAGTGATGTCAATTACTGTTTGAAGTGCTGGACCTTTGTGCATGATTGTGCACCGGTACGGGACCGCGAAAAGGGGCGGCCACCGCGGTGACCGCCCCTCCTCCGAGCGCTAGCCCAGTTCAGCGCACGTTCGCGCGTCCGGGTCGAGGGCCGCCTTCGGCACCCACCGCACGTTCGCGAACGACGCCTGGAACGCCCCGTCCGTGTAGACCAGGAACGGCGTGTTGACGTTCTCCAGGTCCAGCCCGCCCTGCGCGAAGCACGACACCGGGATCTTCACCGTCGCCTTCGCCCCGCCCGCCAGGGCGGTGAACAGGCCCGTCGCGTTGACCTCCGCGAAGCACGGGTACTGGCAGTGCGCGCTCACCACGGTCCGGTTGGTCGGGGCCTGGTGCACGATCACGTCGAACACCAGGGCCGCGTCCGCGTTCAAGTACCCGCGCAGGTCCGTGCCGCCGGCCGGGTTCTGCGCGTAGACCTGCCCGGGACCGGTGCCCGTCCACGTCGTCTTCAGGGCGTCGCCCTGCACGTTGACGTCCGCCATCACGGTGTTGATGGAGCTGTGCGCCGCCTCGCCGTCGGGGCCGATCTCGGTGCCGCTCCAGTTGTCCGGCGAACCGATGTAGCTCTTGTACGGGGCGATGTCCTGGCGCACGAAGACCTCCAGGTCCTCGGTCGCCGTGCCGCCGCCACCGTCGCCCGAGCAGCCGAACTGCGGGGACGACTCGTCCAGCACGCCCACGTTGCCGGTCTGCCAGGAGCGCAGGCCGTACCCCGGCTTGAACAGCGGGTCGTAGCCCTCCGCGCCGGGGTTGAGCGGCGTCTGGCACGCGCTGCGCGGCCAGGAGTACGACAGCGTGCCGGTGTAGCCGGGGAACGTGTGCCGCCCGCGCACCAGCAGGTCCGCCACGCCGCCGCCCTCGGTGCCGGGCAGGAACGCGGCGACGAACGCGTCCGAGCGGTTCAGCTCCTTGTTGACGTGCAGCGGACGGCCGGAGATGTAGACGGTGACGACCGGCGTGCCCTTGCCGCTGACCTTGTCCAGCACGGCCAGGTCCTGCGGGTAGAGCTTGGCCGCCTCCAGCGAGCGCTTGCCGATGTCGCCCACGCCCTCGGCGTACGGGGTCTCGCCGATCACCGCGACCACCGCGTCGAAGCCCGCCGGGTCCACGTCGCCGGTCTCCGAGAAGACCACGTTCTCCGCGCCCAGCGCCTCGCGCAGCCCGCCCAACACCGTGGTGCCGTTGGGGAAGTCGGCATTGGTGTTGCCGGTGCCCTGCCAGGACAGGGTCCAGCCGCCGGTCTGGTTCTGCATGCTGTCGGCGCTCTTGCCGACCACGAGGACCTTGGCGCGCGAGGACAGCGGCAGCACGCGGTTGTTGTTCTTCAGCAGCACCTGCGACCGGCGGACCGCCTCGCGGGCGAGCCGCCTGGCCTCCAACGCCTCCTGCTCGCCGGCGTGCTCGCGCTCCGACGGCTTGACCCCGTCCAGCACGCCGCTGCGCAGCTTGACGCGCAGGATGCGGGTCACGGCGTCGTCGATGCGGGACATCGGGATCTGGCCCGACTCGACCTGCGCGGTGGTGTTGGCGATGAACGCCTTCCAGTCGTTGGGCACCATGAAGACGTCGATGCCGGCGTTGACCGCCTGCGGGCAGCTGGCGTTGGTGCAGCCGGCGACCTGGCCGTGGCCGTTCCAGTCGGAGACCACGAGGCCGTCGAACCCGATCTTGCCCTTGAGGATGTCGTTCACGGCGAGCTTGGAGCCGTGCAGCTTGCCCTCGTTGATGCCCAGGTCGGTGTTGGTCCAGCTGTTGAACGACACCATGACGGTCTGGGCGCCGGCCGCGAGCGCGCCGTAGTAGCCCTGGCCGTGCACGTTGATCATCTCGGCCTCGGACGACGGGTTCACGCCCTGGTCCTTGCCGCCGATCGTGCCGCCGTCGCCGATGAAGTGCTTGGCCGTGGCCAGCACGTCCACCCGGCGGCGGCTGTCGCCCTGCAGGCCCTTCACGGCCTCGTAGCCGTAGGCGCGGGTGATCCGCGGGTCCTCGGAGTAGCCCTCGTAGGTGCGGCCCCAGCGGTCGTCGCGGACCACGGCGAGGGTCGGCGCGAACGCCCAGTCCTGGCCGGTGGCGCGGACCTGGTCGGCGGTCGCCTTCGAGATGTCGCGGATCAGGCACGGGTCGTGCGCCGCGCCCAGGCCGATGTTGTGCGGGAAGAGCGTGGCCCCGTACACGTTGTTGTTGCCGTGCACGGCGTCGATGCCCCAGATCACGGGGATGCCGGTGCGGGTGGACTTCGAGGCCGTCCAGTAGGCGTCGGCGAGGTCCAGCCACGCCTGCGGGGTGGCGTGCTTGTCCCGGTTGGGCCACGAGCCGCCGCCGTTGAGGACCGACCCGATGTGGTACTCGCGCACCTCGTCCGGGGTGATCGCGCCGATCTCCGGCTGGGTCATCTGGCCGACCTTCTCGGCCAGCGTCATGCCCTCGACGAGCTGCCGGATCCGGCGCTCGTCGCCCGGCGAGGACTTGACGCGGCTGGTCACCTTCGGCCAGTCGGACAGCGTGGGCAGGGTCTTCTCGACGCGGGCGCAGCCGTGCTCGGTGCGGGGCTCGCCGACCACGGGCTGCTGCGGCGCCGCGGTCGCGCTCCCGGTGACCACCGTCCCGGTGGCCAGGACCGCGGCGAGCAGGGCGCTCAGGTGTCTGCGACGTGTGCGGGACATCGGTTCGTCCGTTCCTCGACGGCTTTGTCGCGCCCGATCCTGATCGGCGCAACTGTCTCGGTCAAGACTTCCGTGGGAGCGTTTCCGCGCAGGTCAGAGTTCCGGTACTCCGGGCCGGGTACCGGGACTGGGCCGGTCGGCCCACCCCGACGCGCCGCCGTGCCGGAGCCGGCGCGGGTGGCGGCGCTGGCGGGCGGCGGCGCTGGCGAACAGCCGCGGACGTCGGCGCGGGCGGCGGTGCTGGTCAGCCGACGGGCAGGCGCAACCGCCAGTCCAGCGGCTCGACGAGGATGCGCGTGTCGGGCGAGCCGTCCCACTCCACCGGCAGGCCGGCGGCCCGCAGCGCCCCGGCCACCTCCCGGCCCACGGCGGCCGTGTCGTCGGGCGAGCCCGGCAGCGACCCGTAGGCCAGGAACAGCCCGCCGCCGGCGACCGCCCGGACGGTGTCCTGCTGGTGGAAGAAGACGAACCCGCGCGCGCCCGGACCCGCCTCGTCCCCGATCTCGGCGATCCCGCACGACCGGCAGCACGCGAAGTCCGCCCGCGCCACGACGCCCCGCACGTCCAGCTCCTCGAAGGCGGCCAGCAACCGGTCCACGTCGGTGGTCGCCGGCCACTCCGCCTGCTCGGCCACCCGCGCCGCCCACAGCCGGTCCACCAGCGCCGTCACCTCCGACTCCGGCAGCGCCTCCTCGACGTGGTCCAGCACGTCGCCCACGACCTCCTCGCGCGAGCGGAACCCGCCGTGGACCAGTTCCAGGGCGAACTCCACCGCCTCGGCGCGGACGTCCTCGGGCAACGGCTTGTCGTTCGTGTTCTGCACCCGCCGCATCCTGCCGGCGACCACCGACAAGACTGGCGGCAACACTTCCGCACCGGGTGGACACGAACAGGCATGACGACCGAAGACCCCGACGACCGCGCGCTGTGGGCGCAGGCCGCGGCGGGCAGCGGGCACGCCTTCGGGGTGCTGTTCGACCGGCACGCCAAGGCGGTCTACAACCACTGCTTCCGGCTCACCGCGTCCTGGGCCGCCGCCGAGGACCACCTCCAGGCCACGTTCCTGCTCGCCTGGCGCAAGCGGGACCGGCTGCGGCTGGAGCGCGACTCGGCCCTGCCCTGGCTGCTCGCGGTGGCCACCAACGTGGTGCGCAGCGACCGCCGCTCGACCGCGCGCCGGCTGCGGCTGTTCCACCGCGTGCCGGTGGAGCAACCGGTGCCCGACCACGCCGACCTGGTCGCCGAGCGGGTGGACGACCAGCGCCGGATGCGGGAGCTGCTGGCCGCGGTGGACCGGCTGCCGCGCGGCGAGCGCGAGGCGCTGGCCCTGTGCGTGTGGTCGGGCGTGTCCTACGCCGACGCCGCCGCCGTGCTGGGCATCGCCGAGGTCAGCGTCCGGTCCCGGGTCAGCAAGGCGAAGGCCCGGCTGAGCCGGCTGCTCGGCCCGCACCCCGAGGTCGTCCCGCTCGCCGCACTCACCGTGGAGGACCGATGAACACCACGCTCCCCCCGGCCCGCGACCTGCCCCCCGGTCGCCAGGCCGAGATCCGCGCCCGGGTCGAGCGCGCCGTGACCGCGCGCCGGCCGTTCCGCTTCGCGCCCCTGGTCACGGCCGTCACCGCGGTGGGCGCGGTGGTCGCCGTCGTGGCGTTCCTCCAGCCCTGGCAGCGCACCGACGCCGTGGGCCCGGCCCAGTCCGCCGCGACCGCGCCGGTCACGACGACGAGCCCCACGCCGACCACGCCCGTGATCGCCGGGCTGACCCCCCAGCGGATCGCCGAGATCGAGGAGGGCTGCGTCAAGATCTCCACCGGCTCGGGCAAGGGCACGCTCTACCAGTACGGCGAGGACGAGGCCGGCAAGTGGGCCCTGGTCTACACCGAGAGCGCCGCGCTGATCTGCACCATCGACGGACCGTCCATGCCGTACAACGCGGGGTTCAGCACCGTCCGGGACCTGGAGTGGATGACCGACCCCGTCGCCATCGACGCCAACGGCGGCAGCGCGGGCGGTGACGTCCTGGGCAACAAGGAGATCTACCGGGGGCTGCACGGCACCGCCTCGGCGGCCGGCCGCGTCACGCCCGAGGTCGGCCGGGTCACCTTCACCTACGACGGGCAGACGGTCGACGCGACCATCGCCAACGGCACCTTCGTCGCCCGCAACATCTTTCCCACCGACTGGTCCATCCCGATGGAGGACGGCTTCGAGGTCCGCGCGTACGACAAGGCCGGCAAGCTGCTGGCGTCCAGCGTGGACCTGGGGAAGAAGTGCTTCGTCGCGCCGGACGGCCGGGTGGTCTTCGGCGCGTGGAACATGACGGACCAGGACGTGACGAAGTGCTCGAAGGCCGTGCGGTGGAAGTGAGCCCGGCGGTGGTGGGTCACCCGGGCTCGGCGACCCCGCGGTAGGGCAGGGTCTGCCGGTAGACGATGTTGGTCGTGGTGCTGCCGAACGCGGTCAGCTCGTTGACCACCCGCTCCAGGTGGGGCATGGAGGTGGCGGCGATCTTGAGCGTGTAGCAGTCCTCCCCGGTGGTGCGCAGGCACTCCAGGACCTCGGTGCGTTCGGCGAGCAGCCGGTGCAGGGGTTCGTGCCGGTTGCCGGGGTACTTCAGGCGCACCACGGCCAGCACCGGGTAGCCGACCTTGTCCAGGTCCACGGTGGCCCGGTACCCGGTGACGACCCCGGCCGCTTCGAGCCGCTTGACCCGCTCGGTGGTGGCGGAAGGGCTGAGGTTGACCCGGCGGCCCAGTTCGGTGAGGGCGATCCGGCCGTCGGTTTGGAGCTCCGCGAGGATGGCCCAGTCGGTCGGGTCGAGGGTCTCGGTCATCACCGGAATCTACCGTGGATCTTGCGGTCGAGGCCCTGATCTACCGTGGGTTCTCTGTTCAGGTCGCGATCTTCCGGCCCTAGGGTTGGGCCTGTGCGAATAGGTGTGAACGTCCCGAACTTCGGGCCCGGGACCACTCCCCCGGTGCTGCGCGACTGGGCGCGGACGGTGGAGGGGCTGGGGTTCGACCTGCTCATGGTGTCCGACCACGTGGTGGTCACGCCCGACGTGGCGGAGCAGTACCCCGAGCCGTTCTACGAGCCGTTCACGACGTTGTCGTGGCTGGCCGGGGTGACCGAGCGGATCACGCTGGGGACGACCGTGCTGATCGCGCCGTACCGGCACCCGCTGCTGGTGGCCCGGATGGCGGCGAACCTGAAGGCGCTCAGCGGTGACCGCCTGGTGGTCGGCGTCGGCGTCGGGTGGGCCCGCCAGGAGTTCGCGGCGCTCGGCGTGCCGTTCGAGGCGCGCGGGCGGCTGACCGACGAGGTGGTGCGGGCGCTGCGCGGCGTGGACGTCCCGGTGTGGGTCGGCGGGCACAGCGACGGCGCGCTGCGGCGGACCGTGCGGTTGGGCGACGCGTGGCACCCGTTGCGACTGACGCCGGCGGGGTGGCGGGACGGCGTGCGCCGGTTGGCCGCGGTCGCCGAGGCCGAGGGCCGGCCGATGCCCGCACTGGCACCGAGGATCTTGTTGCGGCTGACCGACGGCGTCGAGGACCGGCGCCTTGGTGAGGGCACGGTCGAGCAGGTGGTGGCCGACTTGGAGACACTGCGGGCGGACGGCGCGGAGGCCGTGGTCCTGGACCCGTTCGTCGGCGACCCGGCCGAGACGCTGCACCCGGAGGTGGCCTGGCAGGCGCTGGCCACGGTGAGGAAGGAGTTCCGGTGAAGGAAGAGCACCTGCGGCGGGCGATCGCGCTGGCGGCGGAGGCACGCGAGGGCGGCAACCCGCCGTTCGGTTCCCTGCTGGTCGGACCGGACGGGACGGTGCTCGCGGAGGAACGCAACACCACCACGACCGACGCCGACATCACCGCCCACCCGGAGCTGAAGCTGGCCCGATGGGCGGCACGGGAGTTGGACCCGGAGACGGCCGCCGGGACGACCATGTACACGAGTTGCGAGCCTTGCGGGATGTGCGCCGGGGCGTTGGCACGGTCCGGGATCGGCCAGGTGGTGTTCGCCCTTTCCACCGAACAGCTCAACGGCCTCAAGCCTTCTGGCGGGTTCCCCGTCGTTCCTTCTGATGGTCCTTATCTTTATTCCGAGGCTTCTTCTCCCGTTTCCGGTTTTTATTCTTAGCTTCTCTTTTTGGGACGCGCTGACGCGCTCTCGAGCTCGAACGCGCTGCGCGCTCTCAAGATAAAAGCGCCTCGCCGGCGGGCAGGCCCCCGGGGAGGAAGGGCGTCGGTCTTTCCCCCGCACGGCCTGCCGGAGGCAACCACCCTTTGGTCTTCTCCGCAACCGGAAAAGCTGGTTGCGGAGAAGACCAAAGCGCGGTTGGGCTGCGCC
>NZ_JBEZBW010000046.1:0-62140 GCF_040647305.1 Saccharothrix sp. NPDC042600
CTGAGCATGCCGCGCCAGGGCCTGGGCAACGCGGCGATCGCGTCGGTGGCCAACGACGAGCAGCTCAAGCGGTACCAGGGGGCCGCCGGGGTGGGTCTCAGCGGGCCGAGCACAGGAGTCGGCGCTCGCGGCGGAACCGCGGGTGTCGGCCGTTCAGGCGTTGGCGACCAGGCGGACCTTGTCCGGGCCGACCGCCACCACGTCGCCGCCGTGCAGCTGCTTCCCCCGCTGGACCTCGACGCGGCCGTTGACCGTGACCTCGCCGTCCTCCACCAGTTCCCGCGCGTGCGCGCCGTTCTCCGCCAGGCCCGCCAGCTTCAGGAACTGCCCCAGCCGGATCATGTCGTCGGAGATCTCCACCTCGCGGATGCGCATCGTGCCATCATCGCCCAACCCGTCCGCGGCGGCTGCACGTGCATCCGGTAACCAGGTTTGCACGAGGTTGAAACACGGCCGACACGAGCCGGCCGCCCGGAGGTCTACCGTTCCCGAGGTGTGAGCACCGCCGGCTCTGACTCCCCCGACGCGGCGCCGAGGCGCCGCCGGTCCCTGCGCGGTGAAGTGGGCACGACCGGGGCCCGGTTCGGGTCGCCCGCCCTGCGGCGGAGCCTGGAGGAACTGCCGGTCGAAGCGCCCCCGCCGCCGAGGAGGCGACGGTCCCTGCGCGGCGAGGTCGGGGCCACCGGGGCGCGGTTCGGGTCGGCCGCCCTGCGCCGCAGTCTCGAAGCGCAACCGACCGAAGCCGAACCGACCGAACGCGAGGAACCGCGAGAGCCGGAAGAGCCGGCCGAACTGGAAGAGACCGCGCCGTTCAGCGGGCACTTCGAGGACGAGGAGGTCCCGGCCCTTGAGTGGTCCGGGCCGCTCGTCCGCCCCTACGCCTGGACCCGCGGTCGCACCTCCTCCCAGCACGACCTGCGCATCGAGACCCTGGTCTCCCTCGAAGAGCACGGCATCGCCAAGGCCATGCGCGACACCACCCCCGAGCAACGCGCCATCGTCGAGCTGTGCGCCACCACCCGGTCGGTCGCCGAGGTCTCCGCCCTGCTCACCCTGCCGCTCGGCGTCGTCCGCGTCCTGCTCGGCGACCTGATCGACATGGGCGTCGTGGCCGTCACGTCCGTCAACGCCGCCGCCGGCCCCGACCTCGCGCTGATGCAACGCGTCCTACACGGCCTCCGCAACCTCTGACCGCAACCGCCGGAACACCTCCGCCAGGTCGTCCAACCGGTAGTGCGCGTTCAACCCCGAAGGGTTCGGCAGCACCCACAGCCGCGACGACGCGATCCGCTCCGGCTGCGGCCCGACCACGGCCCGGGGCCGCCCGAACGCCGTCCGGTACGCGGTGATCCCCACGACCGCCACCACCCGGGGCGCGTGCTCCGCCGCCAACGACGTCAACCGGACCCCGCCCGCCCGCAGCTCCTCGGCGGTCAGCTCGTCGGCCTTCGCGGTCGGCCGGTCGGACAGGTTCGTGATGCCGAGGCCGAACTCCAGCAGCTCTTCCTGCTCGGCCGGCGTCAACCGGCGCGGCGTGAAGCCGGACAGGTGCAGCGCAGGCCAGAAGCGGTTGCCGGGGCGCGCGAAGTGGTGGCCCGTCGCGGCCGACAGCAGGCCCGGGTTGATCCCGCAGAACAGCACGTCCAGGCCGGGTCGGACGAGGTCGGGCAGGTTCACCCCGACCGGCCCCGCAGCCGCAGCGCCAACGCCACCCCGGCCGCGACGACCACCAGCGCGCCGACGACCCACCCCCAGACCGGGAACCCGCCACCCCCCTCGGCGGGCACGGCTCGGGCCGTCGACGACGCGGTGGCCGCCGGAGCGGCCGTCCCGGTCGGCGCGACCGACGACGAGGTGGCGGCGGGCGGAGCGGAGGTCGCCGGCGCGGCGGTGGTCGTCACCGCCGGCGGCGCGGGCGGCGCGCCGGCCAGCGTGAACGTCGTCTTGCCGCTGACGAAGTCGCCGTCCAGGCTCTCCACCTGCCAGCTCACCACGTACTGCCCGGCGGGCGACGCGCCCGGCGTCACCGGCACGGCCAGCGTCGCGCCGGACGCGGACACCTCCCCCACGGTCCACGCGGTGCCGTCGGGCGCGGTCACGGTGACGGTGGCGCTCTCGGCCGGCACCGGCTCGCTGAACGTCAGCGTCAACCGGGTCGGCGGTTGGGGCAGGCTCGCCCCGTCGGCCGGGTCGCTGCCGATCAGTTCGGTGTGCGCCCACGCCGCGGGTGCGGCGGCGAGCAGTCCCAGTGCCACGAGTGCCGAGAGCGCCAGTCGCTTCATGCCTGACAGTTCTACCGGGTCGGCGGCGCCTGCTGCCCGTCGCCCGGCCGCCCGCCCGGTTGCCCCGGCGTGCCCACGCGCCTGCCGGCGTCGGCCTGGAAGTCACCCGTCATGATCGACTTGGCCACCCCGTCCTGGGCCACCACCATCACCTTGTCGCCGGTGGCGAGGCTCCCGGTGTCGCCCTTGGCCCCGCTGACCTCGGTCTTGTCGTCCAGCCGGTAGGTCTGGCCGAACCCGTCGGCGCTCTTGACCGTGACGGAGCCGTCGGCGACCGCGGTGATCTCGCCGGTCTGGAACTCGCCGTGCGCGGTGTCGCCGAACGGGCCCGGCCCGCCCACGATCCGCAGCCCGCCGCCGGGACCGCCGTAGCCGCGCGGCCCGCCCATCATCTGGGCCGCCTCGGAGTTGCTCGCCGCGTAGATGACCCCTCCGCCCACGGCGGCGATGCCGACGGCGATCGCGACCGCGACCAGGGTCTTGCGGCCGGACCAGCGCGGTCCGGGAGCATCGGCCCGGGGCGGCGGGTCCTCGCCCCAGGTCGGGTTCTCGGTTTCGGTAGTCATGGCGCCCACCGTGTCGGCGGATCCTGTGCGTGGGCTGTGCGCGCGTTGGGTGGCGGCTGTGGCTTGTGCGGCGGGGGGCTTGTGCGGCGGGGGGCTTGTGCGGCGGGGGGCTTGTGCGGCGGGGGGCTTGTACGGCGGGTGTGGCTTGTGCGGCGGCGGTTCACAGCTGGTACACAGGGTCGGCACAGGGTGGGCTCAACCACCCGGCGGACGATCGGACCATGCGTGCGGTGACTTCCCCCGAGATCCGTCGACCCGACGGCAGCCCGGTGCGGGTGCTGGTGGTCGACGACGAGTCGACGTTGGCCGAGCTGATGTCGATGGCGCTGCGCATGGAGAAGTGGGAGGTCCGCACCGCGCTGGACGGGACCGCGGCGGTGCGCGTGGCGCGCGAGTTCCGGCCGGACGTGGTCGTGCTGGACGTCATGCTGCCCGACTTCGACGGCCTGGAGGTGCTGCGCCGGATGCGCGCGGACGCCCCCGCCCTGCCGGTGCTGTTCCTGACCGCGAGGGACGCCGTGGAGGACCGGATCGCGGGCCTCACGGCAGGCGGCGACGACTACGTGACCAAGCCGTTCAGCCTGGAGGAGGTCGTGCTGCGGCTGCGCGGTCTGCTGCGGCGGACCGGGGTCGCGGCGGCGTCGGCCGGGACGGAGCTGGTCGTGGGCGACCTGGTGCTGGACGAGGAGACCCGCGAGGTGCGCCGGGGCGGGCGGGCCGTCGAGCTGACCGCGACCGAGTTCGAGCTGCTGCGGTTCCTGATGCGCAACCCGAAGCGGGTGCTGAGCAAGGCGCAGATCCTCGACCGGGTGTGGAGCTACGACTTCGGCGGGCAGGCCAACATCGTGGAGCTCTACATCTCCTACCTGCGCAAGAAGATCGACGCCGGGCGCGCCCCGATGATCCACACGATGCGGGGCGCGGGGTATGTCCTCAAGCCTGCACCCTGAGCGGTGGCCGCTGCGCACCCGGCTCATCGTGGAGCAGGTGGTGCTGATCGCGATCGTGTGCGCCGGGATCGGCCTGGTGACCGGGTTCGCGTTGCGGGACTTCCTGATCGACAAGCTGGACGACGACCTGCGCGACGCGGCCGGCCGGGTGGAGCGGGTGCACGCGGTCCCGGTGCCGGGCCCGCTGCCCGGTCCGCCGAAGAACCCCCTGGACGGGCCGGGTTTCGGGCAGGGCACGGTCGTCCTGATCACCTACGGCGACCTGGTCCGGGACGCCGACCGGTTGCTGGGCCGCGAGACCGAGAACCTGCCGACCGACGAGCAGGACGCCCTGCTGGCCGTGCCCGCCGACGCCCAACCGCGCACGGCGGCGCTGGGCGAGTCGGGGAACTACCGCGTGCTGTCGTTCCGGGCGCGGGACGGGGCGAAGATCGTCACGGCGCTGCCCATGGCGCAGGTGGACGACATCGTCTTCCAGATGGGCCTCATCCTGGGCGGGGTGGCGCTGGCGGGTCTGGTGGCGGTGAGCATCGCCGGCGCGCTGATCATCCGGAAGACGTTGCGGCCCTTGGAACGCGTGGCGGCGACCGCGTCGAGGGTGGCGGAGCTGCCGTTGCACGAGGGCGAGGTGGCGCTCGCCGAACGCGTGCCGGAGGCCGACGCCGACCCGCACACCGAGGTCGGCCAGGTGGGGCTGGCGCTGAACAGGATGCTGGGGCACGTGGGCCGCGCCCTGGAAGCGCGGCACGAGAGCGAGACCCGGGTGCGGCAGTTCGTCGCGGACGCGAGCCACGAGCTGCGCACGCCGCTGGCCGCGATCCGGGGCTACGCGGAGCTGACCCGCCGGTCGCCGGGCGAGGTGCCCGAGCAGGTCGCCCACGCCATGCGGCGGGTGGAGTCCGAGGCCGTGCGGATGACGTCGTTGGTGGAGGACCTGCTGCTGTTGGCCCGCTTGGACGCCGGCCGCCCGCTGGCCCGCGAGCGGGTGGACCTCTCGCGGGTGGTGGTGGACGCCGTGAGCGACGCCCGCATCGCCGGCCCGGACCACGACTGGCGCCTGGAGCTGCCCGCGTCGCCGGTGGTCGTGCGGGGTGACGAGCACAAGCTCCAGCAAGTCCTGGTGAACCTGCTGTCCAACGCCCGGACCCACACCCCGCCCGGCACCACCGTCACGACGGCCCTGTCGGTGCGGGGCGCGCGCGCTTCCCTCACGGTCACCGACGACGGCCCCGGCATCCCGAGGGAGTTGCAGCCGGAGGTCTTCGAACGCTTCGCCCGCGGTGACACGTCCCGGTCGCGGGCGGCCGGCAGCACCGGCCTCGGCCTGTCCATCGTCGCCGCGGTGGTGGCCGCCCACCAGGGCGAGGTGGCGGTGGACTCCCGGCCCGGCCGGACCCGCTTCACGGTGCTCCTGCCCCGCTGACCCGGCGCCCCGCGGCGCACAGCCGGTTCACAGGATCGGCACATGGGGTGCCCAGGGTTCGTGGGCAGGGTCGCCGTATGCGAGCGCGACTACCCCTGTTGCTGTTGCTGGCCGGAACGGCCGTCCTGTACCTGTGGCGGCTCGGCGACTCCGGCTGGGCGAACGCCTACTACTCGGCCGCCGCCCAGGCCGGTGCGGAGAGCTGGCGGGCGTGGTTCTTCGGGGCCACCGACTCCGCCGGGTCGATCACGGTGGACAAGACCCCGGCCTCGGTGTGGGTCATGGGGCTCTCCGCCCGGCTCTTCGGGGTGAACGCCTGGAGCATCCTGGTGCCGCAAGCCTTGATGGGCGTGGCCGGCGTCTGGTTGTTGTACGCCACGGTCAAGCGCACGGCCGGGGAGGCGGCCGGCCTGATCGCGGGCGCGGTGCTGGCGTTGACGCCGGTCGCCGTGTTGATGTTCCGGTTCAACAACCCCGACGCCCTGCTGGTGCTGCTGCTGGTCGCCGGCGCGTACTGCGCGGTGCGGGCGACGGAGACGGCGTCCTGGCGGTGGCTGGCGCTGGCCGGCGTGGCGGTCGGGTTCGGGTTCCTCACCAAGATGTTGCAGGCGTTCCTGGTGCTCCCGGCGTTCGGGCTGGTCTACCTGCTCGCCGCGCCCGCCGGGTGGGGGCGCAAGGCCGTGCACCTGCTCGGCGCGGCGGCGGCCGTGGTGGTCGCGGGCGGCTGGTGGGTGGTGGCGGTCGAACTGGTCCCCGACCGGCCCTACATCGGGGGGTCGCAGCACGACAGCGTGCTCGAACTGACCCTCGGCTACAACGGCCTGGGCCGCCTGACCGGTGAGGAGATCGGCAGCGTCGGCGGCGGGCGCGGGTGGGGGTCCACCGGGTGGAGCCGCCTGCTGGGCGCGGAGATGGGCGGTCAGATCGCGTGGCTGCTGCCCACCGCGCTGGTGCTGCTGGTCGCCGGGCTGTGGGCGGGACGGCGGCGGGAGCGCGTCGGGCTCGGGCTGTGGGGCGGCTGGCTCGTCGTCACGGCGGCGGTGTTCAGCTTCATGAACGGGATCATCCACGCCTACTACACGGTCGCGCTGGCCCCGGCGATCGGCGCGATCACCGGAACCGGCGCGGTGGTGCTCTGGCGTCGGCGGCACGAACCCGTCGCGGCGGCGGCGCTTTCGGGAGCGTTGGCGGTCACCGCCCTCCAGTGCTACCTGCTGTTGCTGGGCTGGTCGCCCGCCCTGGCCACGGTCGTGCTCGTGCTCGGCCTGCTGGGCGCGGTCGGGTTGTTCCTGTCCGCCGCCGCGCCGCCGGCGCTGGTGGTGCCGGTCGCGGCGGTGGCGGCGTTGCTCGGGCCGGGCGCCTACTCGGTGGCGACGGCCGCGACGCCGCACTCCGGCGCGATCCCCAGCGCCGGCCCGGCCGACGGCCGCGGCGGCGGGGTGGTCCTGTTCAACGGCGGCGGCCCCACCCCCGGCGGCATGGGCACCCTGCTCACCGCTCCCACCCCCGGACCGAACCTGGTGGAACTGCTGCGCGGCAACAGCGGCCGGCACACCTGGGCGGCGGCCGCGGTCGGGTCGAACAACGCGGCAGGCTTCCAACTGGCCGCCGGCGTGCCGGTGATGGCGGTCGGCGGGTTCAACGGCACCGACCCCGCGCCGACGCTGGAGCGGTTCCAACAGTTGGTCCACAGTGGACGGATCCACTACTTCCTCGGCGGCGCGGGGATGCCCGCCGAGACCGGCAGCGACGCCTCCGAGCGCATCGCCGAGTGGGTCGAGGCGACCTTCGAAGCCACCACGGTCGACGACGTCACCGTCTACGACCTCACAGCGGGGGCACAGGGATGACACACGAACCACCCAGCACCGCGCCCGAGGGTGGGGCCATGACACTCGCGACGCTCACGACGACCCCCGTGCTCGACGTGGTGGTCCCCGTGCACAACGAAGAACGCGACCTCGCCCCCTGCGTGCGCAAGCTGCACGCGGACCTGACCCAGACCTTCCCGTACCGGTTCCGCATCACCATCGCCGACAACGCCAGCACGGACGGCACCCGCGGGATCGCCGACGCGCTCGCGGCGGAGATCGAGCAGGTCGAGGCCGTCCACCTGGAGCAGAAGGGCCGGGGCCGGGCGCTCAACGCGGTGTGGTCGGCGTCGGACGCCGCGGTGCTCGCCTACATGGACGTGGACCTGTCCACGGACCTCGCCGCGCTGGCCCCGCTGGTCGCGCCGCTGATCTCCGGGCACTCCGACATCGCGATCGGCACCCGGCTCGCCCGCGGCGCGCGGGTCGTGCGCGGCCCCAAGCGCGAGATCATCTCCCGCTGCTACAACCTGATCCTGCGCGGCGCGCTGGCGGCCCGGTTCTCCGACGCCCAGTGCGGGTTCAAGGCGATCCGGGCGGACGTGGCGCGGCGGCTGCTGCCGCACGTCGAGGACACCGGCTGGTTCTTCGACACCGAGCTGCTGGTGCTGGCCGAACGGGCGGGCGCGCGCATCCACGAGGTGCCGGTGGACTGGGTGGACGACCCGGACAGCCGGGTGGACGTCGTCGCCACCGCCGTCGCGGACCTCAAGGGCATCGCCCGGGTGGGGCGCGGGCTGCTGACCGGCCGCATCCCGGTCGGCGAGCTGCGCGCCCAGCTCGGCCGCGCCCCGCTGGAACCGGTCACGCCGGGTGTCCCCGCGGGCCTGTTCCGGCAGCTTGTCCGGTTCGCCGCCGTCGGCGTCGCCAGCACCCTGGCCTACCTGCTGCTGTTCGTCCTGCTGCGCGGCGGCCTCGGCGCGCAGGGCGCGAACCTGGTGGCGCTGCTGGTCACCGCGGTGGCCAACACCGCCGCGAACCGCCGGTTCACCTTCGGCGTCCGGGGCCGGCCCGGCGCGGGCCGCCACCAGTTCGAGGGCCTGCTGGTCTTCGGCCTGTGCCTGGCGCTGACCAGCGGCGCGCTGGCCCTGCTGCACCACGTCACCGACCCGGGTGGCGGGGCCGAGCTGGCCGCCGTCGTCGGCGCGAACCTGCTCGCCACCGTCCTGCGCTTCCTGTTGCTGCGCAACTGGGTCTTCCGCAACCGTCCCCAGGAGTCCACCTCATGACCGCCACCCTGACCGCCCCCTCCCCCGGCACCGCGCCGCCGCGCGCCCACCGGCGGTGGACCACGCCGGCGCTGGTCGTGCTGCTGGCCGGCACGGCGGTGCTGTACCTGTGGAACCTCACCGATTCCGGGTGGGGCAACGAGTACTACGCCGCCGCCACCCAGGCCGGCAGCCAGAGCTGGACGGCGTGGTTGTTCGGCGGGCTGGACGCCGGCGGCGTGATCACCGTGGACAAGCCGCCCGCGGCGCTGTGGGTGAGCGGGTTGGTCGCGCGGGTCTTCGGCTTCTCCAGTTGGACCGTGCTCGCGCCGCAGGCGGTCGAGGGCGTGCTGGCGGTGTGGTTGTTGTACGCCACGGTGAAGCGCACGTCCGGCCCGGTGGCCGGGCTGCTGGCGGGCGCGGCGCTGGCCGTGACGCCGGTGGCGGTGCTGATGTTCCGGTTCAACCTGCCGGACGCGCTGCTGGTGCTGCTCATGGTGGCCGGTGCGTACTGCACGGTCCGGGCGCTGGAGAACGCATCCTTCAAGTGGCTCGCGCTGGCGGGCGTGGCGGTCGGTTTCGCGTTCCTGGCCAAGATGGGGCAGGCGTTCCTGGTCCTGCCCGCCTTCGTCGCCGCCTACCTGCTCGCCGCGCCGACCTCGCTGGGCAAGCGCTTGCTGCACGTCGTCGGCGCCGGCGTCGCCGTGGCCGTGTCCGCGGGGTGGTTCATCGCGCTCGTGGAGCTGTGGCCGACGGGGTCCCGCCCGTACGTCGGCGGTTCGACCAACGACTCGCTGTGGCAGTTGGCCATGGGCTACAACGGCTTGGGCCGCATCTTCGGCGGCGGCTCCGGGCGCGGCACGATCGCCGGCGCGGCGAACGCCAACCTGGGTTTCGGCGGCGAGACCGGCATCAGCCGGCTGTTCGGGGCCAGCATGGGCGCGGAGATCTCGTGGCTGCTGCCCGCCGCCCTCGTCGCGCTCGTCGCCGGCCTCTGGTTCACCCGCAAGGCGCCGCGCACCGACCGCACCCGGGCCGCGCTGGTCCTGTGGGGACTGTGGATCGTCGGGAACGGGGTCGTGTTCAGCTTCATGAGCGGCATCACGCACCCGTACTACACGGTCGCCGTCGCACCGGGCGTCGCCGCGGTCGTCGCCATCGCCGGCCGCGAGATGTGGCGGGGCCGCGCCCACCGGCCGGTCCGGATCGCGCTGGCGGTCGTGGTCGCCGCGGCCGGGTTCTGGGGGTTCGTCCTGTTGGCGCGGTTCGGCGACTGGCAGCCCGCGATCCGCTGGACGGTCCTGGTGCTGACGGTCCTGCTCACCACCGCGATCGTCATGGGGGCCGGGCGGGTCGCCGCCCTGACCGCCGCCACCGCGCTGCTGTCGTCGGCCGCGTTCGCGGTGGCGACGGCGGCCACCCCGCACGGCGGCTCGATCCCCATGTCCGGCCCCGCCGACTACGCCGCCGACCTGGGCGGCGGCCTGCGCGGTCCGGGCACGTCCTCGCAGGTCGCCGACCTGCTGCGGGCCACCACCGGCACGTGGGCGGCGGCGACGGTGAGCGCGCAGTCGGCCGCGAGCCTGTCCCTGGCCAGCGGCAAGGCCGTCATCGGGATCGGCGGCTGGAGCGGCGGCGACCCCGCGCCGACGCTGGAGGAGTTCCAGCGGTACGTGGCGGAGGGCCGGATCGGCTACTTCGTCGCCGGCAAGCAGGTCGGCCCGGACCGCGGTGACGACGACATCTCAAGCTGGGTCGCGGCGAACTTCGAGGCGACCACCGTGGACGGCACCACCGTCTACGAACTCGGCTAGCGCGCTGGTGGTCCGCGCCCGGGCGGTGGCCGCTCCCGCCGCCCGGGCGGCGGTCGCCTTCCGGGTCGCCGCCCGGTTCGGGGTCATCGGCCGGTCCGCGGTGATCGGCCGGTTCGGGGTTGCCGGTCGGTTCGGGGTTGCCGGCCGGTCCGCGGTCATCGGCCGGTCCTCCGGGGCGAGCCAGGAGCGCCACACGATCGACGCCGCGTAGGGCAGGAAGTCCTTGCCGCGCCGCCACAACCACGGCACGCCCTTGAACACCAGCCAGGCGGCGTGGTGCAGCGGCGTGACCCGCAACCCGCCCGTGCACACCAGGCTGACCGGCCGCCCGACCGCGCACCCCTGCTCCGCCAACCGCTCCGCGAACGCCGCGGCCAGCTTCCGGTGCCCCAGCTCGGACGGGTGCAACCGGTCCACCGCCCACGTCTCCAGCGAGTACGCGCCGTCCATCCCGTCCAGGTCCACGCAGCCGACGCCGTGCCGCCGCACCACGGCGTCGATCACCTCGTTCAACTCGGCCACCCGCGCCGACAACGCCCGCCGCAACGGCCCCGGCAACCGGAACACCCGGCTGTGGTCGTGGAACCGGACCGTCACCACCCGCGCCCCGGCCCGCGTCAACTCCCCCACGACCGCGTCGAGGTCCTCGTGCACCCGGACGGGGTCGAAGTCCGACCGCAGGGTGTCGTTCATCCCGACCAGCACCACGGCGGCGTCGGGCCGCGCCCGCAACGCCACCGGCAACTGCTCGAACCGGACGGACGCCACCCGCGCCCCCTGGAACGACGGGTTCACGTACCGGGCGCCGGGGAACGCCGCCGCCAGCAACGGCCCGACACCCCGCCACCCGCCCCGAACCGGATCACCGACGCCCACCGTGGTCGAGTCACCCAGGACCACAAGGCTGCGCACCACATCGGCCACCCGACGACCATCGCGCAACGACGTGTCCACGCGGGAACAGCGGGCGGAACGCTTCCGTAAGCCCTCCGTGCTTTTAACGGAATGGCTATCAACGGAATGCCGGGTAGAGCGGGAGATCCACCGACGCGTGCCCGTACCGGGACACCAGGGCGTCCACGACGGCCTCGGCGTGCGCCGCCACCGGCTTGACGCCCAGGGCCAGCGCGTCGGCCCGCAGGCGCACCCACCGCGAGGCCAGCACCGTGCTGCGCGGCGGCGAGTCCAGCGGCCGGTGCCCCGACGGCAGCGCCAGGTCCAACCGGGGCAGTCCCCGCCAGGTCGCCAGCCACACCCACAGCAGCTGCGCCTCCAGCAGCTTGGGCAGGAAGACCGCGTCGTCGTCCAGGTCGGGCCACACGCCGCCGACCTCGGCGCGCCACGCCGCGACCATGGCCTCCGACATGCCCGCCGGCAGCCCGTACGGGCACCAGCAGGACGGGAACGGCACCCGCAGGCACGCCGCGTCGAACACGATGTCGCGCACGCACCCGCCCTCGAAGTCCAGGAACCGCACGCCCTTGCTGGTCACCAGGTGGTTGTCCGGGCAGGACGTGGACGGCGAGAACGCCCGCCGGCGCGAGGTGACGAACCCGCGCACCGCGCGCTCGGCGAACTCGACCACGGGGCCGGGCGTGTCGATGTCCCAGGCCTCCGCCAGCAGGGTCGGTAACCCGGCCAGCGCCGCGTGCACGTCCACCGCGATCGGGTCGGCGCAGCACTGGCTGCCCTGCCGGCGCATCAACGCGTCGAAGTCGGCGTCCCGCCCCGCCGTGGTGGCGTGCAGGCGACCCATGGCGTGCGCCCACGACAGCAGGCCGCGTTCGGCGGCGCGGGCGTCGGAGCCGAGCAGCTTCTCGGCCAGCCGGGGCGCCTTGCCCAGGTCCTCCAGGACCACCAGCCGCTCGGCGGAGTCCTGGGCGACCAGCTCCGGGGTCAACCGGTCCTCGCCGGGCAGCGCGGTGAGCAGCTTGTGGCTGACCGCCTCGTGGGCGAACGGGTCGCGGTCGGCGACGGCGGAGGGGTAGCGCTTGACCACGAGCGTGCGCGGCAGGGAGAACGGCGTCGCGGCGACCCGCACCCGCACGACGACGGACCGGCCCGCTCCGCCGAGGCGTTCGGGGTCGGCCAGTCTGACCTGGGCTCCGAACCGCCCGCTCAGCACGGACTCGGCGGCGGCCACCGCCGCGAGCAGGTCGGAGTGGTCCGCGTCGTCGACGTCCGCTGGGCCGGCGGTGATCTCCACGCTCATCCCCTCCGACCCTACCCCGGTGGCCACCGACCTGACAGAACCCGTCCGGGCACCGTGACGGTAGTGCTCATATGCATGGTTGGACCACCATTTGTCGATAACGGAACCGACCAACTGGTGGAACCGCCGCCTACCCGTTGGACAGGGGCCGGCCGGTGGCGGCCATCCGGCCGCGTCGCCTGCGCAGCGCCAGCACCACCGAGGCGGCCACCACGATGCCCACCAGGTTGACCGCCAACTGCAGGACCGACTGCCCGCAGATGGCCCACTCGCCCAGCACGGCGGCGATCGCCGCGTACCCCGCGGCGGGCACGGTGGTCACCGAGATGAACACCCCGACCAGGGCCGCCGATTTCGCCGAGGTCATCGACAGCATCCCCGCCGCGCCCGCCAGCAACGCCACGATCAGCGAGAACGGGCCGACCTGGAACACGAAGTCCACCTGGTGGGCGGCCAGCACCATGTCCCGGTCGAACAGGTCGGTGTAGGAGCCGACGACGGCCGCCGCGAAGGTGATCACCATCGCCAGCGGGAAGCCGATCGCCAACGCCGCCGACGCGCGGCGCACCAGGTCCCAGCGGCGCAGCACCAACCCGACCGCGATCGCGGCCAGCGGCCCGAACTCGGGGCCGACCACCATCGCGCCGACGATCGTGACCGGCGAGTTCGTCACCACGCCGACCGCCGCGAGCAGGCACGCGATGGTCAGGAACGACTGGAAGGTGACGTTGAGCCGGGACTCCTCGCCGGTGCGGGAGATCAACTCCTCCCACACCACGGCGTCCGCCGCCTCGCCGGGCGCGGCCTCCTCGGCGCGGTCCGCCGCGTCGGACAGGGCGGTGTCGATCTGCTCCAGCGTCACTCCGCCGGTGCGGTCGATGCCCAGCCCGCACAGCGCGGCGACCACCTCGTCGGTGGCCTCCCGGGCGATGTCGGCCTCGACCATGTCACCGGCCGGGTCGATGGCCGCGCCCCGGAGCAGCACGACGTGGGTGACGCCGGGGTGCTCCTTGAGCGCGGCCAGGACCTGGTCGGTGTGGTCGACCGGGCACACGGCACGCAGGTGCAGCATGGCCACAACTGTGCCCGATCTGTTCGGTTACCGCGTGTGTGTCGTGTTGTGTTGTTGTTTGGGTGTGTGTTTTTACTGCTTCTGCTGCGGCTTCGCGTCGACGCCGGCTTCCTTGCGCTGCTGCGCGGTGATCGGCGCGGGGGCCGCGGTCAGCGGGTCGTAGCCGCCGCCGCTCTTCGGGAACGCGATGACCTCGCGGATCGAGTCCGCGCCCGCGAGCAGCATGGCGATGCGGTCCCAGCCGAACGCGATGCCGCCGTGCGGCGGAGCGCCGTACTTGAACGCGTCGAGCAGGAAGCCGAACTTCTCCTGCGCCTCCTCCGCGCCGATGCCCATCACGTTGAACGCGCGCTGCTGCACGTCGGCGCGGTGGATACGGATGGAGCCGCCGCCGATCTCGTTGCCGTTGCAGACGATGTCGTAGGCGTAGGCCTTGGCGTTGCCCGGGTCCTCCTCGAAGCGGTCGATCCACTCCGGGGTGGGCGAGGTGAACGCGTGGTGCAGCGCGGTCCACTTGCCGCCGCCGACCGCCACGTCACCCTCGGCGAGCTTGTCGGTGGCCTCGAACATCGGGAAGTCCACGACCCACACGAAGGACCAGGAGCCCTCCTCGATCAGGCCGATCCGGTTCGCGATCTCCACGCGGGCCGCGCCGAGCAGGGCGCGCGCGCCGTCCGGGTCGCCCGCGCCGAAGAACACGCAGTCACCGGGGTTCGCGCCGACCGCCTTGGCCAGCCCGTCGCGCTCGGCGTCGGAGAGGTTCTTGGCGACCGGGCCGCCGAGCGTGCCGTCCTCCTGGACCAGCACGTAGGCCAGGCCCTTCGCGCCGCGCTGCTTGGCCCACTCCTGCCACGCGTCGAGCGTGCGGCGCGGCTGCGAGGCGCCGCCGGGCATGACCACCGCGCCCACGTACGGCGCCTGGAAGACGCGGAACGGGGTGTCCTTGAAGTACTCGGTCAGCTCGGTGAGTTCGAGGTCGAAGCGCAGGTCCGGCTTGTCCGAGCCGTACTTGGCCATCGCCTCGGCGTAGGAGATGCGGCGGAACGGCGTCGGGATGTCGTGGTCGGCGAGGTTCTTCCACAGCGCGGTGATGATCTTCTCGCCGAGCGCGATGACGTCGTCCTGCTCGACGAAGCTCATCTCGATGTCGAGCTGGGTGAACTCCGGCTGCCGGTCGGCGCGGAAGTCCTCGTCCCGGTAGCAGCGGGCGATCTGGTAGTACCGCTCCAGGCCGCCGACCATCAGCAGCTGCTTGAACAGCTGCGGCGACTGCGGCAGCGCGTACCAGGAGCCGGGCCGCAGGCGGGCGGGCACCAGGAAGTCGCGCGCGCCCTCGGGCGTCGAGCGGGTCAGGGTCGGCGTCTCGACCTCGACGAACTTCTCCGCGTGCAGCACCTCGCGGGCGATCCGGTTGGCCTCGCTGCGCAGCCGCATCGCCTTGGCCGGGCCGGAGCGGCGCAGGTCCAGGTAGCGGTGCTTGAGGCGGGCCTCCTCGCCGACCTCCAGGTGCTCGTCGAGCTGGAAGGGCAGCGGGGCGGCCTCGTTGAGGACCTCCAGCTCGGTGGCGTAGACCTCGATGTCACCGGTGGGCAGGTCGGGGTTCTCGCTGCCCTCGGGGCGGCGGGTGACGTCGCCGACGACCTTGATGACGAACTCGGAGCGCAGCTTGTGGGCGCGCTCGGCCATCTCGCCCTCGCGGAAGACGACCTGGGCGACCCCGGAGGCGTCGCGGAAGTCGATGAAGATCACGCCCCCGTGATCGCGCCGGCGGGCGACCCACCCGGTCAGGGTGACGGACTGCCCGGCGTGCTCGGCCCGGAGCGTCCCGGCCTCGTGCGTGCGCATCACGGGTACTGCTCTCCTCGTGCTAGCTGAACGGCGACTGGTCGTCAAGGCTAGCCAACGACCCCTGGGCGCACGCCGGCAGGTTTCCCGATCGGGGCGGGTGGGGGTGGAGGGGGCGGGTGGGGGTGGAGGGCGGGGCGGAGGGTGAGGCGGCGGGCGGGGTGGAGGGCGGGGCGTTGAGTGGGGCGAGGGCGGGGCGGCGAGTGGGGCGGGTGGGGCGGCCGGGGCGGGCGGCTGGGGTGGAGGGCGGGGCGGAGGGCGGCGCGTTGAGCGGTGGCGTGGGAGGAGTTGTGAGGGCGGCGTGGTTCTTCCGCTTAGGATCGCCGCGTGGCCAGACGTCTGGTAGTCCGGGTGGTCGTCCCGGTGGTCGTGTCGGGGTTGCTGGCGGGCTGCACGGCGGCCGTGCCGGGGCGGCCGGTTGCCGGGCCGTTGCCCGTGGTGCCCACCGTGACCTGCGACTACAGCCTGCCCGCGGACGGCCCGAAGAAGGACGTGGACCCGCCGTCGGCGAAGGCCGAGTCCGAGGGCACGGTGGTGGTCGAGGTGAAGACCAGCCAGGGTGACCTGGAGTTCGAGTTCGACGCGGCGAGCGCCCCGTGCTCGGTGCACAACTTCCGGCACCTGGTCGAGGAGAGGTTCTTCGAGGGAACCGCCTGCCACCGGCTGACCGTGGACGGTCTGTGGGTCCTCCAGTGCGGCGACGCCACCGACACCGGACAGGGCGGCCCCGGTTACCACTTCGACGACCCCGACGCGAAGACCGGCGGCTACGACCGCGGGGTGATCGCGATGGCCAACCGGCAGCAGGCCGGGACCAACGGCAGCCAGTTCTTCATCGTCCACAAGGACAGCTCGTTCGACCCCGACTTCCCCGTGCTGGGGCGGGTGGTCGAGGGGATGGACGTGATCGACAAGGTGGCGGCGGGTGGGGTTGTGCCGGGGACCGGGTTTTCGGAGACCGATGGTCGGCCTGTTCTGCCTCTCAAGTTCGTGACTTTGAGCGTGGAGTGACGCGCTTCGCGCTCTCAGGAGCGGAGAGCGGAGAGCGAAGAGCGGAAAGATCAAAAGCGGCGCTCGCCGCGCGGCAGGCCCCCGGGGGTGGAAGGGCGTCGGTTCGTTCCCCGTACGGCCTGCCGGAGGCAACCACCCTTTGGTCTTCTCCGCAACCGGAAAAGCTGGTTGCGGAGAAGACCAAAGGGCGGTTGGGCTGCGCCCAGGCCGTACGGGGAACGAACCGAGGCCCTTCCTGTGGCTGATAGCCCTTCAAAGCGCGCGCCTGCGGCGCGAAGCGGGGCCGCCTCTGGGGAGGCGGCCCCGCTTCGTGTGGTTGTCAGGCGGTGGGGGCCAGGTAGAGGAGGCGGTTCGGGGAGCCGGTGCCCGGGTTGGTCACCTTGCTCGGCGTGGACTGGCCGGTCAGGTAGGTCGCCACCTGGGCCGGGGTGGCCGCGCGGTTGTTCTGCAGGTAGCGGGCTGCTGCGCCGGCCACGTGCGGGGTCGCCATCGACGTGCCCGAGATGGTGTTGGTGGCCGTGTCGCCCGTGTGCCAGGCGCTCGTGATGGACGAGCCCGGCGCGAAGATGTCCAGGACCGAGCCGTAGTTCGAGTAGCTCGCCCGGGCGTCGGTGTTGGTGGTCGCGCCGACCGTGATGGCCTCGGTCACGCGGGCCGGGGAGTAGTTCGACGCGTTCGCGTTGCTGTTGCCCGCCGCGATGGCGTAGGTGACGCCGGCGGAGATCGAGCGGCGGACCGCGCTGTCGATCGTGGTGGACGCGCCGCCGCCCAGGCTCATGTTCGCCACGGCCGGCTTGACGTGGTTCGCGGTGACCCAGTCGATGCCCGCGACGACGCCGGCGGTGGTGCCGCTGCCCGAGTTGTTCAGCACGCGGACGCCGTAGATGGTGGCCCCCTTCGCGACGCCGTACTGGCTGCCCGCGATGGTGCCCGCCACGTGCGTGCCGTGGCCGTTGCCGTCCTGGGCGACGTTGTCGTTGTCGACCGCGTCGTAGCCGTTGCGGGCCCGGCCGCCGAACGTGCTGTGGCTGATCCGCACGCCGGTGTCGATGACGTAGACGTTCACGCCCGACCCGGTCGAGGTGTAGCTGTAGGACGAGTTGAGCGGCAGGTTGCGCTGGTCGATGCGGTCCAGGCCCCACGACGGCGGGTTGGTCTGCGTCGCCTGGACGTGGAACACCTGGTCCTGCTCGACGTACTCGACCGCGGGGTTCGCGGCCAGGCGCTTGGCGGCGGACTCGGGCAGGCTGACGGTGAAGCCGTTGAGCGCGCTGCGGAACACGCGGTCCACCTTGCCGCCGTACTGGTTCGCCAGCTTCTCGGCGGAGGCGGCGGAGCCGTCCTTCAGCTTCACGATGAAGCTGTTGTGCACCTTCTCGGCCGCGTCGGCGGCGCGGATCTCGCCCTCGGCCGCCTGGGCGGGGGACGCCAACAGGGAGCTCGCCGCGGCGACGATCGCCGTCGCGCCGACACCGGCCAGGAACCGGACCTGTCGTGACTGTCGCATGGGTCTTCCTTCTCGCTGACGGTGGCTCGGACCGTCACCCCCGAGTGGGACTCGCGCAGGGAATCGGGTGTGACGCAGGGCCACCTTGCCCTCGCTGACAGTCACCAACGCTAACCGGGACGTCCGTACTGCCGGAAGTGTGAAAGATTGCCAGTTATCACACTGCGTGAAGAAATCCCTGGACGTGGGCTTTCCCGTATTCCGGGAGACCTGCTACGGGTCCCGGCGCTACCTTCCCCGCATGCGTCTGGAACCCGTCACCGAGGACAACTACCGCGCGGTCATCGACCTGGAGGTCCACGAGGAGCAGCGCGGCTTCGTGGCCACCAACCTCAAGTCGATCGCGGACGCGTGGATCCACCGGCCCAGGATGCAACCGCTCGCGCTGTACGCCGGCGACGAACTGGTGGGCTTCACGTTGCTCTACCGGGACCAGCCGCACGACCTCCACATAGTCCGGTTCATGATCGACCGGAGGGCGCAGGGGCGCGGGCTCGGGCGCAAGGGGCTGGCCGCCATCGCGGAGGTCGCGCGCGGCGAGGGCCGGACGCAGCTGACGCTGAGCCTGGTGCCGGGCAACGCCGTGGCGCACGGCCTGTACGCGGCCTTCGGCTTCAAGGAGACCGGCGAGAAGGACGGGGACGAGATCGTCATGCGGCACGACCTCGCCCCCGCCCGCTCACCGCAGGGGTGACCAGTACAGGAGCTTGCCCCACGACAGCGGCGTGGCCTCGCGGACCAGTTCCGCCTGCACCTGGGCCGGGGTGGCGCTCCGGTTCAGGTGCAGGTACCGCAGCGCCACACCGGTGACGTACCCGGTGGACATCGACGTGCCGCTGATCGTGTTGGTCGCCGTGTCACCGGTGTGCCAGGCGCCCAGGATGGAGACGCCCGGCGCGTAGAGGTCCACCACGGCGCCGTAGTTGGAAAAGGTCGCCTTGGTGTCGGTGGTGGTGGACGAGCCGGACGTGATCGCCTCGACCACCCGCGCCGGGGAGTAGTTCGCCGCGTTGGCGTTGCTGCCGCCGGCCGTCACGGACGCGCTGACGCCGGAGGCGATCAGCCGCCGCACGGCGTCGTCGATCACCGTGGACGGCCCGCCGCCCAACGACAGGTTCGCCACCGCGGGCTTGACGGCGTTGCGCGCCACCCAGTCGATGCCCGCGACGACGCCCGAGGTCGTGCCGCTGCCCGTGCCGTTGAGCACCCGGACGCCGCACACCCGTGCCTGCTTGGCCACGCCGTAGGTGCGGCCGGCGATCAGCGACGCGATGTGCGTGCCGTGCCCGTTGTCGTCCTGGGCGATGGCGTCGTTGTCCACCGCGTCCCAGCCGTTGCACGCCCGGCCGCCGAACTCGGTGTGGGTGACCCGGATGCCGGTGTCGATCACGTACGCCGTGGTGCCCAGGCCGGTGGACGTGTAGCTGTACTTGCCGTCCAGCGGCAGCGCGCGCTGGTCGATGCGGTCCAGGCCCCACGGCGGGTTGTACTGGGTGGCGTGGGCGCGCACGACCTGGTCCTGCTCCACGTACTCCACCGCCGGGTCGGCGGCGAGCCTGCGGGCCTGGGCGGGGTTCAGCCGCACCGAGAAGCCGCGAAACGGTCCACTGTAGACGCGGTCGGCGGTGACGTTGGCCGGGGTCGCGGCGTTGTCCTTGAGCTTGACGACGTAGCTGCCGGGGATGGCGCTCGGGGAACTGGCGTGCAGGACGGTTCCCTCGGCGTGGGCCGGTGTGGCGAGCAGGGTGGCGAGCAGGGCCGCTGTCGCCGCGCCGGGGATGAGCTTGCGCATGGGTGCGTTCCTTCGCAGGGGGTGAACAGGCAGGGGTCAGCGGGCGGGGTTCCAGTAGAGCAACTTCCCGCCCCACGGCAGCGGGGTCGCCTCGCGCACCAGTTCGGCGTGCACCTGGGCGGGTGAGGCGGTCGGGGTGAACTGGAGGTACCGGGCGGCCACCCCGCTGGCGAAGGCGGTCGCCATCGACGTGCCGCTCAACGTGTTGACCGCCGTGTCGCCGGAGTTCCAGGCCGACTTGATGTTCACGCCGGGCGCGAACAGGTCCACGCCGGGGCCGTAGTTGGAGGAGGACGCCCGCGCGTCGGTCTGCGTGGTCGCGCCGACCGTGATGGCCTCCGCCACCCGGGCCGGCGAGGTGTTCACGGTGCCGCTGCCGCTGCTGCCCGCCGACACCACGACCGTGACACCGGACGCGATCAGGCGGCGCACGGCGTCGTCGAGGGCCGTGGACGCCCCGCCGCCCAGGCTGAAGTTCGCGACGGCGGGCTTGCGGGCGTGCGCGGCCACCCAGTCGACCCCGGCGATCACGCCGGAGATCGTGCCGCTGCCCGACCCGTTGAGCACTCGGACGCCGTAGACGTCCACGGCCTTGCCCGCGCCGTACGTCTTGCCGGCGATGATGCCGGCCACGTGCGTGCCGTGGCCGTTGTCGTCCTGGGCGACGTTGTCCCGGTCCACCGCGTCGTAGCCGTGGAAGGCTCGCCCGCCGAACTCCTCGTGCGTGGTCCGGATGCCGGTGTCCACGACGTAGACCGAGGTCGTCGCGCCGGTCGAGGTGTAGCTGTAGGTGGTGTCCAGCGGCAGCGAGCGCTGGTCGATGCGGTCCAGCCCCCAGGGCGCGTTGAACTGCGTCGCGTTGGCCCGCACGTGCTGGTCCTGCTCCACGTACGCGACCGCCGGGTGGGCGGCCAGCCGCCGGGCCTCGCGCACGCCCAACCGGGCGGTGAACCCGCCGGCGAACGTGCGGTCGGCGGTGACGGCCGGCGCGGTGGCACCGGGCTTGAGCTTCACTATGTAACTGCCGGGCACCGCCGTGGGGGAACCGGCGTGCAGGACCGTGCCCTCGGCGGCGGCCGGCGTGGCCACGACGGCGGCGGTGAGCACCGCGGCGGCCAGGCCGGGTAAGAGAGTGCGCATGGATGTCGTCCTTCGCAGGGGTGGGACCCCGGCGCGGGTCGCGCGCCGGGGTCGGGGTGGGTGCGACCGTCAGGCCGTGGGGGCCCAGTACAGGAGTCGGTTCGGGGAGCCCGAGCCGGGGTTGGTGACCTTGCCGGTGGTCGCCGCGTTCACCACCGCCGCGTGCGCCTGCGCGGGCGTGGCCGCCCGGTTGGCCTGGAGGTAGCGGGCCACGACGCCGACCACGTGCGGGGTCGCCATCGAGGTGCCGGAGATGGTGTTGGTCGCGGTGTCGCTGGTGTGCCAGGCCGAGGTGATCGACGAGCCGGGCGCGAACACGTCCACCAGCGAGCCGTAGTTGGAGAAGCTGGAGCGGGCGTCGGTGTTGGTGGTGGAGCCGACGGTGAGCGCCTCGCCGACGCGGGCGGGCGAGAAGCCCGACGCGTTGGCGTTGCTGTTGCCCGCCGCCACGCCGTAGGTCACGCCGGCGGCGATGGACCGGCGCACCGCGCTGTCCAGCGTGGTGGACACGCCGCCGCCCAGGCTCATGTTGGCCGTGGCGGGCTTGACGTGGTTGCGGGTCACCCAGTCGATGCCCGCCACGACGCCGGCGGTGGTGCCGCTGCCGGAGTTGTTCAGCACGCGCACCGCGTAGACGGTCGCGCCCTTGGCGATGCCGTACTGGCTGCCCGCGATGGTGCCCGCCACGTGCGTGCCGTGGCCGTTGCCGTCCTGGGCGACGTTGTCGTTGTCCACGGCGTCGAACCCGTTGCGGGCCCGGCCGCCGAACGTGGAGTGGCTGATCCGCACGCCGGTGTCGATGACGTAGACGTTCACGCCCGACCCGGTGGTGTTGTAGGTGTAGGCGCGGTCCAGCGGCAGGTTGCGCTGGTCGACGCGGTCCAGGCCCCACGACGGGGGGTTGCTCTGCGTAGCCGCGAGGCGGACGACCTGGTCCTGCTCGACCCGCTCGACGGCCGGGTCGGCGGCCAGCCGGCGGGCCGCGCGCTCGGACATCGTGGCCGAGAAACCGTTCAACGCCGTGGAGAAAATGCGGTCGACGCGCCCGCCGAAGCGCGCCGCCACGGAGTTGGCATCCGCTGTGGAGAAATCCTTCAGCGTGACGATGTAGCTGTTCGGGATGGCGTCCGGGCTCCCGGCCGACAGGATGGTCCCTTCGGCGGCGTGGGCGGGGGTCGCGGTGACGGCCGCCACAGCGGCGCTCACCCCGACCGTGGCGATCCAACTGAGCTTGCGCATACCTTGTCCGTTCTTCGCAGGGAACGGCGCGCGGCGCCCGTGTTGCGGCAAGGGGAGGGGCCGCGAACCGCGTGGTGTGGGCTGCATCACCCCACGTACCCGAGGCTATGGGGCGGTTCGCGTACCGGGAAGCGGCCGGTTGACCCAGCAGCCCTGCGACGATCGCAGGGAACCGGTGCCTTCACACCCCCGCTGTTAATGAGAATTCAAACATTCCACGGCCGAGGGGGATTTTGCCCGCCGATTCGGTTAAATTCACGTCGGGAAACCCGATCGGCTGTACCGCCGGGGCGATTTCGCACGATAACGTCGCTCGCCTTGTCCTCGGGAGAACGGAGTGGAGATGCCAACGCCAGTCGTCGGGCCGGATTCGCGGGTGCGCGAACCCCGACGGATCGACGGAGGAGCAGACCCCTTCGCGGACGCACTACGATCGGCGATCCGGGCGAAAGGACTGAGCCTGGAGCGCATCCAGCACAAGCTGCGGTCACGCGGCGTGGCGGTCAGCATCGCCGCGCTGAGCTACTGGCAGTCCGGGCGGCGGCGCCCGGAGCGACCCGACTCGCTGGCCGCGGTCGGGCACCTGGAGGAGATCCTCGACGTCGGCGAAGGAGGCCTGAGCACCCTGCTGGGACCGCCGCGTCCGCGAGGCAAGGCACGACCGCGGTCGCGCCTGAGCGGCCCGGAGGGGTGGGTCCACCGCAGCGACTACGAGACGATGGCCGAGCTGCTCGCGGACGTGGACACGAGCACCGACCAGGACCTCACCCGGCTCAGCCTGCGGGACCAGGTGGAGCTGGCGATGGACGGCAGCACCCGGCGGGTGCGTTCCCGGCAGGTGCTGCGGGCCGAACGGGCGGGCGTGGACCGCGTCCTGCTCGGCTACGACACGCGGCTGCCGGGCGACCCGCTGCCGGTGATCGGCACGCTGCGGTCGTGCAGACTGGGGCGGGTCTCCGCCGACCCGCGCAACGGCCTGATGATCGCCGAGCTGCTGTTCGAACGACCGTTGCGCCGCGGTGAGCGGACCGCGGTGGAGTACGAGCTGATCCACATGGCCCCGCACCACCCCACGCACGACAACACCTACTCGCGCCGGTTCCGGCACGCGGTCCGGGAGTACGTCCTGGAGGTCAGGTACGACTCCCGGTGCCGCCCGGTGCGGTGCGAGCAGTTCACGACGGACCTGTCCGGCGGCGAGCCGTCCGACGTCCGCGAGACCCCGGTGGACACCTGGGGTTACGCGTACGCGGTGGCCCTGGACTTCGGTCCGGGCGTCGTGGGACTGCGCTGGGACTGGACGTGATCTAGTAAGAGCGCGGCAACCGCAGGGTGTGCTGCGCGACGTAGTTCAGGATCATCTCGCGGCTGACCGGAGCGATGCGGGACAGCCGCGACGCGGCGAGCAGGGCCCCGAGGCCGTACTCGGAGGACAACCCGTTCCCGCCGTGCACCTGGATGGCCTGGTCCACCGCCGCCGCCACCGCCTCCCCCGCCGCGTACTTGGCCATGTTGGCCGCCTCGCCCGCAGCCCGGTCTTCTCCAGCGTCGTAGAGAGCCGCGGCCTTCTGGGTCATCAGCCGAGCGAGCTCGACCTGGATCGCGCACTGCGCCAACGGGTGCGCGACGCCCTGGTGCGCGCCGATCGGCTTGTCCCAGACGGTGCGGGTGCGGGCGTAGTCCGACGCCTGGTCGAGCGCGCGGCGGGCCATGCCGGTGGCCAGGGAGGCAGCCATGACGCGTTCCGGGTTGAGCCCGGCGAACAGCTGGGCCAACCCGGCGTCCTCCGCGCCGACGAGCGCGTCGGCGGGGAGGCGCACGTCGTCGAAGAAGCAGGTGAACTGCTTCTCCGGCGACACGATCTCCATCGGGATGTGTCGGAAGGTGAACCCTTCGGCGTCCGTGGGAACGATCAGGAGAGAGGGCAGCAACAACTGAGGACCGGTCGCGGTGTCCCGCGGGGCACCCGCGTCCGGGGCCACGTGCCGCGCGACCACCAGCACCGCGTCCACCTCGTCCACGCCCGAGATGTAGTACTTGCCGCCCGACAGCACCCACTCGTCGCCGTCGCGGCGCACGGCCGTGGCCAGCTTGTGGGAGTTGGACCCGGCGTCGGGCTCGGTGATCGCGAAGGCCATCTTGGTGGTGCCGTCGGCGAACCCGGGCAGCCACCGCCGCTTCTGCTCCTCGGTGCCGAACCGGGCGATCACGGTGGCGCAGATGGCCGGTGACACCACCATCAGCAGCAGCGGGCAGCCCGCGGCGGACAGCTCCTCGCACACCGCCGCGAGGTCGCCGATGCCACCGCCACCGCCACCGTACTCGGCCGGGACGGCCACGCCGAGGTAGCCGAGCTTGCCCGCCTCGGCCCACAGCTCGTCGGTCTTCTCGCCGGCCCGCGCCTTCGCGACGAAGTACTCGTGCCCGTACTTGGCGGCCAGGTCCGCGACGGCCCTGCGCAGCGCCCGCCGCTCCTCGCTCTCCACGAAGTTCGTCATGCCCCTGCCTCCACTACGGCGAGCACATCGCCCGCATCGACCTGGTTCCCGGGCTGTACAAGGACTTCGGCGACCGTGCCACCGGCCGCGGCGAGCACGCGGTGCTCCATCTTCATGGCCTCCAGCACCAACACCTCCGCGCCCGCCGCGACCACCTGGCCGGGCTCGACGGACACGCGCACGACGGTGCCCGGCATGGGCGCCACGGTCGCGCCCTCGGCGACCCTGGACGTGGGCTCGGGGAACCGCGGGAGCACGCGCAGTGACCACCCGCCGACCTCGACCCGGTCCCCGTATACGGCGACGGGGTATGTGACCTGGACACCGTCACGGGCGAGCGTCACGAAATCTTTAGCGGCGCGCACGACTTCGAGTTCCGGACTGCATATGACTCCATCGCGCGTGTGGCGATAGGTCACGACGACTGTTTCACCGTCGAATTCGAACTCCGCTTTTTGCGGCTGTGCGGGCGCATTGCGCCAGCCCAGCGGTAGGTTCGTCCGACGATTCTCCGCCAAGGCCAGGGCGGCGGCCAGCGCGGCGGGGTGAACGTCCACGTCAGGGCGCTTTGTCAGGCCGTGCTGGTCGAGGAACCCGGTGTGGGTCTCGCCCGCCGCGAAGGCCGGATGGCGCAGCGTGCGCACCAGCAGGTCGCGGTTGGTGACCAAGCCGTGCACCTCCGCACGGTCCAGCGCGTTGACCAGTTTGCGCACGGCCGCCGCGCGCGTCTCGCCCCATGCCACGACCTTGGCCAACATGGGGTCGTAGTGCACCCCCACGACGCTGCCGTCCTCGACGCCGCTGTCCACGCGGACGCCGTCGGGGACGCGGAACCGGTGCAGCGTGCCGGAAGCCGGTCGCCAGTCGTGCGCGGGGTCCTCGGCGTACAGGCGGGCCTCAATGGCGTGGCCGTTCGGCGCGGGCGGTTCGGCGGGCAGTCGCGCGCCCTCGGCGATGGCGAGTTGCCAGGCCACCAGGTCCAGGCCGGACACCTCCTCGGTCACCGGGTGCTCCACCTGGAGGCGTGTGTTGACCTCCAGGAAGTGGAACCGCTGGTCGTCGGTGAAGAGGAACTCGACCGTCCCCGCGCCGACGTACCCGATGGCGCGGGCGGCGGCGGTCGCGGCGGCGAAGAGGCGCCGGCGCGCGTCAGGTCGGACGGCGGGGCTGGGCGTCTCCTCGATGATCTTCTGGTGCCTGCGCTGGATGGAGCACTCCCGCTCCCCCAACGCCCACACCGTGCCGTGCGTGTCGGCGAGGACCTGCACCTCGACGTGCCGGGCGTTCTCCAGCAGCGGTTCGCAGAACACCGTGCCGTCGCCGAACGCCGACTCGGCCTCGCGGCGGGCGGCGGCGACGGCGTCGGCCAACTCGTCTCGCGCCCGCACCACCCGCATGCCCCGGCCGCCGCCGCCGGCGGACGCCTTGACCAGCAACGGGAACTCGGTCGCGGCCTCGGGGTCCAGCTCGGGCAGCACCGGCACGCCCGCCTCGGCCATGAGCTTCTTCGCGGCGACCTTGGAGCCCATCGCCTCGATGACGTCGGGGTCCGGGCCCACCCAGGTCAGCCCGGCGTCGAGGACGGCCCGGGCGAACCCGGCGTTCTCGGACAGGAACCCGTACCCGGGGTGCACGGCGTCCGCGCCGGCCGCCTTCGCCGCGGCCACCAGCGCGTCCACGCGCAGGTAGGTCTCGGCGGGCGCGGCGCCGGGCAGCCGCACCGCCGCGTCGGCCTCCCGGACGTGCGGCGCGTCGGCGTCCGGGTCGGAGAACACCGCCACCGGGCTGACCCCGACCGCGCGGCACGTGCGCGCGACGCGGCGGGCGATCTCGCCCCGGTTGGCGATCAGGAGCCTGCTGATCACGGGTGACCTCACATCCGGAAGACGCCGTAGCCGTCGGCGCCCTTGATCTGTCCACTGTGGATCGCCGACAGGCACAGGCCGAGCACCGTGCGGGTGTCGCGCGGGTCGATCACGCCGTCGTCGTAGAGCCGGCCGGACAGGAAGGCGGCCAGGGACTGCTGCTCGATCTGGCCCTCGACCATCTGCCGCATGGCCGCGTCGTGCTCCTCGTTGTACTCCTGCCCCTTCGCGGCGGCGGCCTGCCGCGCCACGATCGACAGCACGCCCGCGAGCTGCACCGGCCCCATGACGGCGGACTTGGCGTTGGGCCAGGTGAACAGGAAGCGCGGGTCGTAGGCCCGGCCGCACATGCCGTAGTTGCCCGCGCCGTAGGACGCGCCCATGACGACGGTCAGGTGCGGGACGCGGCTGTTGGACACCGCGTTGATCATCATCGCGCCGTGCTTGATGATGCCGCCCTGCTCGTACTGCGCGCCGACCATGTAGCCGGTGGTGTTCTGCAGGAACAGCAGCGGGGTGTCGGTCTTGTTGGCGAGCTGGATGAACTGGGTGGCCTTCTGGGCCTCCGCGCTGAACAGCACGCCCCGGGCGTTGGCCAGGACGCCGATCGGGTAGCCGTGCAGGTCGGCCCAGCCGGTGACCAGGCTGGTGCCGTAGTCGGGCTTGAACTCGTCGAACCGCGAGCCGTCCACGATGCGGGCGATGACCTCGCGCGGGTCGAACGGGACGCGCAGGTCGGTGGGGACCAGGCCGAGCAGGTCTTCTTCGTCGTAGAGCGGCGGTTCGGACGGTTTCGGCGTCGGTCCGAGCTTGCGCCAGTTCAGGCGGGCGACGACGCGGCGGGTCAGCCGGATCGCGTCCACCTCGTCGGTCGCCACGAAGTCCGCCAGGCCCGACGTGCCGCCGTGCATCCGCGCGCCGCCCAGCGACTCGTCGTCGGACTCCTCACCGGTGGCCATCTTCACCAGCGGCGGGCCGCCGAGGAACACCTTGGAGCGCTGGTCGATCATCACCACGTAGTCGGACATGCCCGGCACGTACGCGCCGCCGGCGGTGGCGTTGCCGAACACCGTGCTGATGGTCGGGACGCCGGCCGCGCTCAGGCGGGTCAGGTCGCGGAACGCCCGCCCGCCGGGGATGAAGATCTCGCTCTGGCTCGGCAGGTCCGCGCCGCCCGACTCGACCAGGCCGATCAGCGGCAACCGGTTCTGCAGGGCGATGTCGTTGGCGCGGAACGTCTTGCGCAACGTGTAGGGGTTGCTCGCGCCGCCGCGCACGGTCGGGTCGTTGGCGACGATCACGCACTCGACGCCTTCGACCACGCCGATGCCCGTGACGACGCTCGCCCCCACCGGGTAGTCGGTGCCCCACGCGGCCAGCGGGGACAGCTCCAGGAACGGGCTGTCCTGGTCCACCAGCAGCTCGATCCGTTCGCGCGCCAACAGCTTGCCGCGCTTGTGGTGGCGTTCGGTGTACTTGGGCCCGCCGCCCGCGAGCGCCTTGGCGTGCTCGTTCCCCAAGTCGGCGAGCTTGGCCAGCAGCGCCTCGCGGTTCTCGTGGTACTCCACCGCCCGCGTGTCCAGCCTCGTGCCCAACGTCGTCATGCCGTGAACCCCAATCGCTTCGCGGCCAGTTCCACCATCACCTCGGTGGCGCCGCCGCCGATGCCGAGGATGCGCGCGTCCCGGTAGTGCCGCTCCACCTCGCTGTCGCGCAGGTAGCCCGCGCCGCCGTGCAGCTGGACCGCCGCGTCCACCACGAACGAGCACGCCTCGACGGCGGCGTTCTTGGCGAAGCAGACCTGTGCCACCGCTTCTTCGCCGCGCGCCACCTTCACCGCCACCTCGCGGGTGTAGGTGCGGGCGAGGTCCACGCGTTGCGCCATCTCCACCAGCTTGTGCCGCACGACCTGGCGGCCCATCAACGGTCGGCCGAACGTTTCTCTCCGCCGGGCGTAGGCGATCGCGAGGTCGAGGCAGCGCTGGGCCGTCGCGTACGCCTGCACGGCGAGCGAGATCCGTTCGACCTGGAACTGCCGCATGATCAGGCCGAACCCACCGTTCTCCGGGCCCACCAGGTTGTTCACCGGCACGCGTGCATCCACAAAGGACAACTCGGCGGTGTCCGAACAGTGCCAGCCCATCTTGTCCAGCCGCCGGTCGACCGTGAAGCCCGGCGTGCCCTTCTCGATGACCAGCAGGCTGATGCCCGCGTAACCCTCACCCCCGGTGCGCACCGCCGTGGTCACGAAGTCCGCGCGGTCGCCGGAGGTGATGAACGTCTTGGACCCGTTGACGACGTAGTGGTCGCCGTCCCGGACCGCTCGCGTGCGCAGGGCCGCCACGTCCGACCCGCCACCGGGTTCGGTGACCGCCAGCGCGCCGATCAGCTCGCCCTCCAGGGTGGGGCGCACGAACCGGTCGACCAGGTCGGGGCTGCCCGCGTCCACGATGTGCGGGATGGCGATGCCGTGCGTGAGCAGCGCCGCGACGAGGCCCGACGACCCGCCCGCCTGGATCAGCTCCTCGGTCACCACGACGGTGTCGAGCAGGTCGCCCGCGCCGCCCACGTGCTCGGGGAACCCGATGCCCAGCAGGCCGATCTTCGCCGCCGTCCGGTGCAGCGCGCGCGGCACCTCGCCGGCGCGCTCCCAGTCCGCGAGGTGCGGCACGACCTCCTGCTCGGTGAACCGCCGCACGGTGGCCCGCAGGTCGCGGCGCTCCGGCGTCCCGAACAGGTCCGAGGTGGTGTTCACAGCAGGTCCTCCGGGATCTCGACGTGCCGGGACCGCAGCCACTCGCCCAGCGCCTTGGCCTGCGGGTCGAACCGGGTCGAGGACGCCACGCCCTCGCCGAGCAGGCCGTGCAGGACGAAGTTCAGGGCCCGGAGGTTGGGCAGCTCGTACCGGTCCACCTCGCCCGCCTCGGGCAGCAACTCCTTGAGCCGCGCGACGGTCAGCTCCTCGACCAGCCACGCGTACTGCGCGTCGGTGCGCACCCACACGCCGAGGTTCGCGTCACCGCCCTTGTCACCGGACCGCGCGCCCGCGATCGTGCCCAACGGGAGCCTCATACGTCGATCACCTCCCCGTCGGGCAGGACAGCCTGGTGGCGCACTTCGTTCCGGTTGACGTACGCGGCCTTGTAGACGCCGTACGGCGTTCCGTCGCCCGGTGGCGCGGTGACGTGGAACCCGGGGTAGGAGGCCAACGCCAGCTCGATGCCCGCGCGCGAGAACGCCTTGGCCCGCTTGGGGTCCGCGGTCCTGATCGTCGCGTGGAGGAGGGCGGAGGCGGTCTCCTCGGTGTCGGCGTCGGCGTGGTCGGTGCGAGCGAGGGTCCAGGTCAGGCCGTCGTCGCCGATCGCGTCTTCGAGCTGCCGGCGCACGAGGTCCGCCTTGCGCTCGACGTCGAGCCCGCAGAGGACGAACGTGGTGGCGTTGCGGAAGCCGCCCAGGTGGTTCAGGCACACCTTGAGCGTGTCCGGCGGCGGCGAGCCCTTCGTGCCGGAGATGCGGACGCCGCTCGGGTGGTCCTCCAGCCGGATGGTGTCGAAGTGGCTGGTGACGTCCGGGCCGAGGTAGGCCGGCGCGCCGATCTCGTAGAGGAGCTGGGCGGTGACCGTGTCGACGGTGACCGCGCCGCCCGTCCCGTCGTGCTTGGTGATCACGGCCGAGCCGTCGGCGTCGACCTCCGCGATCGGGAAACCGGGACGGGTCGCGTCGATCTCGGCGAAGAACGCGTAGTTGCCGCCGGTGGCCTGGGTGCCGCACTCCAGGACGTGCCCGGCGACGGTGGCCCCGGCGAGCTCGTCCCACTCGTCGCGTCCCCACCCGAAGTGCGCGGCGGCCGGGCCGACGACCAGCGAGGCGTCGGTGACCCGCCCGGTGACCACGACGTCCGCGCCGGCCTTCAAGCACTCCGCGATGCCCCACGCGCCGAGGTAGGCGTTGGCGGTCAGGGCTTCCGGGAAGCGGGGCCGCAGGTCGTCCCCGGTCACATGGGCGACTTTCGCGTTCAGGCCCAGCTTGTCGATCGCTTGCGCGAGCCCGGCGGGGTTGAGGCCGCCCGCGTTGGAGACGATCTTCACGCCGCGTTCGAGGGCGAGACCGAGGGCGTCTTCGAGCTGGCGCAGGAACGTGCGGGCGTAGCCGAGGTTGGCGTCCTTCATGCGGTCGCGGCCGAGGATGAGCATGGTGAGTTCGGCCAGGTAGTCGCCGGTGAGGACGTCGAGGTCACCGCCCTGGAGCATCTCGCGGACGGCGGCGAACCGGTCCCCGTAGAACCCCGACGCGTTGCCGATCCGGATCACGCCGACCCCACCCCGCCCGACCCCATCCCGCCCGCGCCCACACCGCCCGCGTCCGGTGCCGGCGGTCCGCCCTTCTCGCGGCCCGGTCCGGGCGGTCCGGCGAAGGCTTGCGCGATGGGCAGCCAGGCGGTCGCCACCTCGCCCTCCGCGCGCACGTCCAGGTCGTCCCGGTGCCGCCGCCGGGTCGCCAGCAGGCAGAAGTCCAGCGCCGGCCCCGTGATCCGGTCCGGCGCGTCCTCCGGCCCCCACGTCCACCGCTCGCCACCCGGCCCGACCAGCTCGACCCGCACCGGCGCGGTCGGCACCGGCAGGCCGTTGACCAGGAACGCGTAGCCCATCGCCCGCACCGCGATGTGCGCCACGTGCTTGAGGCGGTGGGTCGGCTCACGCGTCACGCCCAGCGCGTCGGCCACGTCCTGACCGTGCGCCCACGTCTCCATCAGCCGCGCGGTCGCCATCGACGCCGGGCTCATCGGCGGGCCGAACCACGGCACCTTCACCCCGGCCGGCACCCCCAGCAGCGCCCGTTCCAGCTCGGCACGCCCGGCACGCCACTGCGCCAGCGTCACCGGCTCCTCCGCGCCCCGGTCCACCAGGTCCGGGGTGGCGCTCCGCAACGCCTCCGCGAACGCCTCGGGGTCGGTCGCCGCCAGCGTCGCGATGCGGTCGGTCCAGCGCAGGTGGCTGATCTGGTGCGCGATCGTCCAGCCCGGCGCGGGCGTGGGGATCGTCCAATCGTCCAACGACCCGACCAGGTCGTCCAAGACCTGGCTCTCGGCCCGCAGGTCGTTCACCACGGCAGTGATCATCAGAGCGCGTCCTCCAGCATCGTCGCCCAGTGCCGGACGATCCGCGCGCGCCGCTTCCGGTCGTCGGTGAGCTGGTTGGCCAAGGCCAAGCCGCGCACCAGGTCCAGGGTGATTTGCACGGCTTCGCGGACGCCCGGCTTCGCCTCGTCGGCACCCAGCAGCTCCACGGCCAGACGGTGGGTCTCCCGCCCCAGCCGGACTTCCAGCGGGACCACGACCGTCTTCAACTCGGGGTCGGTGCGCGCCGCGACCCACAGCTCCAGCGCCGCGGTGAACAGGTCGCTGGCGTAGAAGTCGGCGATCAGCTCCACGACCGCCGGGATGCGCTCCCCCGCCGCCACGCCGTCCAGCCCGGCGGCGCGCTCCTTGAGCACCTGCACGCTCTCCGCGCCGAGGTGCTCCACCGCGGCGGCCACCAGTTCGCCGCGGGTCCTGAAGTGGTGCAACTGCGCGCCCCGGGACACGCCCGCGCGCTCCGCCACCACCGTCGTCGTCGTGCCCGACCAGCCCAGCTCCACCAAGCACTCGACGGTCGCCGCCATCAGCTTGCGCCGGGTCTCGCGGCTGCGGTCGGCCTGCCGCTGCCTGGTCTCGGTACCCATGCAGCGGAGTGTTCCGCGCCACTAACAAACAGTCAAGACTGATTGTTAGTGGCGCGGAACGCCGTCACCAGCCGCCCTGGGCCATCGTTTGGAACAACCACCGACCGTCGGTCTTCACCAAGAGGTCGCCGTACCGCACGACCTGCGAGTGCTCACCAAGGGTGATCGTCGCGTCCGTGATCACGAAGACCAGGTTGGCGTTGATGAACACCGGGGTCCGCACAGACTCCATCCGCACGTCCCCCTCCCCCAGGTTGGCGGCCATGTCGCGCAGGAACCGCGCGCGGTCCCACTGCTCCGCCGACCCGTCGGTGACCGCGTTGACCGGGAACAACGACATGTCGGCCATCGCCTCGACGTCCTTGGCCACGGCCAACGCGTCCCACCGCTCGAACCAGTCGAGGACGCCCTTCACGTCCTCGTCCGACGCCACGAACCCAGCACCACTACCCGGAACACTGCCCATGCCGTACACAGTACGGTACGGTGTACGGCAACCGCACAACTACTTTCAGTAACGGTAGTGGTCGGGCTTGTACGGGCCCTCGACGTCCACGCCGACGTACTCCGCCTGCTTCTTGGTCAGCTCGGTCAGGTGCACGTCCAGCGCGTCCAGGTGCAGCCGCGCGACCTTCTCGTCCAGCAGCTTCGGCAGCCGGTACACCGCCCGCCCGTAGTGGCCCGGCTTGGTGAACAGCTCCACCTGCGCGAGCACCTGGTTGGTGAACGAGTTGGACATGACGAAGCTCGGGTGCCCGGTCGCGTTGCCCAGGTTCATCAGGCGACCCTCGGACAGCACGAGGATCGAGTGCCCGTCCGGGAACACCCACTCGTGCACCTGCGGCTTGATCTCGATCCGCCGGATGCCCGGCACCTTCGCCAAGCCGGCCATGTCGATCTCGTGGTCGAAGTGGCCCACGTTGCCGACGATCGCGTTGTGCTTCATCCGGGCCATGTGCTCGACGCCGATCACGTCGACGTTGCCGGTCGTGGTGATGAAGATGTCGCCGCGCTCCACCACCTCGTCCAGCCGCCGCACCTCCAGCCCGTCCATCGACGCCTGCAACGCGCAGATCGGGTCGATCTCGGTCACCACGACCCGCGCGCCCTGGCCGCGCAGCGAGTCCGCCGCGCCCTTGCCGACGTCGCCGTACCCGCACACGACGGCGAGCTTGCCGCCCAGCATCACGTCCGTGGCCCGGTTGAGGCCGTCGGCCAGCGAGTGCCGGATGCCGTACCGGTTGTCGAACTTCGACTTGGTCACCGAGTCGTTCACGTTGAACCCGGGGAACAGCAGCTCGCCGGCCTCGGCCAGCTTGTAGAGCCGGTTCACGCCGTTGGTGGTCTCCTCCGACACGCCCCGGATGCCCGCCGCGATCCGGGTGAACCGCTTCGGGTCCTCGGCGAGGCTCGCGGCCAGCGTCGAGAGGATGATCCGGTACTCCTCGCCGTCCTCCTCGGTCGCGCTGGGCACCGCGCCGGCGGCCTCGAACTCGACCCCCTTGTGCACCAACAGGGTGGCGTCGCCGCCGTCGTCCACCATCAGGTTCGGACCCTCCGGGAACCCGAAGATCTTCTCCGAGCACCACCAGTACTCCTCCAGCGTCTCGCCCTTCCAGGCGAACACCGGCGTGCCCTTCGGCTCGTCGACCGTGCCGTCCGGGCCGACGACGACCGCCGCGGCGGCCTCGTCCTGGGTGGAGAAGATGTTGCACGACGCCCAGCGCACCTCCGCGCCCAGCGCGACCAGGGTCTCGATCAGCACGGCGGTCTGCACCGTCATGTGCAGGGAGCCCGCGATGCGCGCCCCGCGCAGCGGCTGGGTCGCCGCGTACTCGCGGCGCAACGCCATCAGGCCGGGCATCTCGTGCTCGGCGAGCCGGATCTGGTGCCGGCCCGCCTCGGCCAGGGTGAGGTCCGCCACCGCGAACTCGATGCCACCGACCGTCCTCAGCTTCTCACTCATGTGTCCCTCAGTCCAATGTGGAGGGTCTGCTCGGGCATGCCGAACCCACCCGCGAGCGGGCGCGGGCGGTGGGGTGTGACGGGACGAGCCGTCAGTTCGGGAGCTTGCCCAAAACAGAACCTCCTGTGGTCAGGAGGCGCCCTTGGGTCGAGTGATCGCGGACCGAGCGTGGCGGACCTTCCCGGTCCGTCGCAGCGCCTCTCGGCCGCGCTTCCAGGATGGCGAGAACCGCCCCGATCGTCAACCCGCCCGATCACCGGTCCAGCCAAGCGTCAACCCAGCCGGCTCAACCCGATGTCGCGGAACAGTTGCACGGCCTCGCGCGTCACCGACCGCAGACCGGGCACGCGGGACATCGTGAGCAGCTTGCCGATCAGGGGCGCGCTGCGCTTGATCAACGTCCGCGTGTTGCGCTGCCCCTCGGACTTGTCGTGCACCCAGTACAGCACCACGCCCATCTGGAACAGCCACAGCAACTCGGGCAGGTCCGCGCGCAGCTGCGGGTCCACCTTCACCCCGTCCAGCAGCCGGCGGTGGATCGCGATGGCGGCCTCGCGGGCGTTGCCGGATTCGGTGGAGAACGGGCTGAGCGGGCTGTTCGGGTCGATCGCGTTCTTGAAGAACTGCACCGCGAACTCGTGGTAGGGCGCGGACACGTCCAGCCACGCCAGCAGCACGGCGGTCAGCCGGGAGGTGAAGTCGGCGTCGGCGTCGAACACGGCCGCGGAGGCCCGGCGGTGGGCCTCCGCCATCTGGTCGTAGAACCCCTGGACCAGGTGCTCCTTGGACGGGAAGTAGTAGTAGGCGTTGCCGACCGACACCCCCGCTTCCTTCGCGATGGCCCGCATGGTGGTGCGGTCGTAACCGAGTTCGCGGAACAACCGCAGGGCCGTGTCCACGATGAGGGCCCGCGTCTGCTCACTCTTGGCAGGTTTCTCCACAGTCCTCGTCCTTGGTCAGCGCCCGCAGCCGGTCGGCCAGTTCCGTCGCCGCGCGCAGGAACACCCGGTGCCCGGACCGGCTCATCCGGCCGGCCATCGGCCGCCACGCGCGCAACGCCCACAGGCATACCAGCCACGCCCGTTCCCCGCGGTACACCTCCCCCCGATCACCGATGACCGTGATCACGTTCAGCGTGCCCGCGTGGTCGAGGGCGGGGAACCGCCGCCGCGCCGGCTCGGAGCCCGCCGGGACGAACTCCAGCCGCACCAGCTGCTCCTGCCGGGCCAGCCAGCCCTTGGCCCGGCGGCAGAACGCGCAGTTCGCGTCGTAGAGGACGGTCAGCGCGGTCATGCGAGCCTCGTGTAGGCGTCGGGGCCGACCGGCGGGAGGTCCCGGGCCTGGTGCAGGCCGCGGCGGCGCATGCGGCCGAGGACGAAGACGTTGCCCAGGTGCAGGACGCCGAGCACGATGAGCACGGTGCCGACCTTGACCGACAGCGTCTCGAACACCTGCCGGGTCTCCCCGACGGCGTCGGCGGTGCGCAGGTACCAGGCGACGAACCCGAAGTTGACCAGGTAGAAGCCGACCACCAGCAGGTGGTTGACGGTCCGGGCCAGCTCCCGGTCGCCGCCGAAGACGTCGACGAGGAAGACCCTGCCGTTGCGGCTGAGGGTGTGCCCGACCCAGACGGTCAGACCGATGCTGATCAGCAGGTACAGGACGTAGGTGACGACCAGGGCGTCCACGCTTCCCCCTTTTGAACGTGTTCAACTCTTGTCGGACCGAGCGTACGCCTGGTTTTTGAACATGTTCAAGACCTGGTTTGTCGCTATGCAACTCGTTGCACAGCAACTGAGCGCATATTACGGTTCCGGTCGTGACGTACTCCCGCTTCGTCGCCCTGGGCGACAGTCAGACCGAGGGCCTCGGCGACGGCGTGACCGGCCTGCGCGGTTGGGCGGACCGGTTGGCCGCACGGCTGGCCGTGCCGAACCCGGACCTGACCTACGCGAACCTGGCCGTGCGCGGGAAGCTCGCCGCCGACGTGCGCCGGGAGCAGTTGGCGCCGGCGGTGGCGCTGCGGCCGGACCTGGCGAGCGTCGTGGCGGGGATGAACGACATGCTGCGCCCGAAGTTCTCCGCCGCGGCCGTGGTGGACGACCTGGAGGCGATGTTCGCGGCGCTGACCGGGGTGGGCGCGCACGTGGTCACGGTGACCTTCCCGGACGTCGGCGCGGTGACCCCGCTGGCGCGACCGCTGCGGCCCCGCGTGCTGGCGCTCAACGCCGCGATCCGCGCGGCGGCGGCCCGGCACGGCGTGACGGTGGTGGACACCCACCCGTACCCGGCGGTGTGCGACGCCCGGCTGTGGAGCGCGGACCGCCTGCACGCCAACGCCCGGGGGCACGCCGTGATCGCCGACGCCGTGGCGCACGCCCTGGGGCTGCCCGACGCCGACGACGCGTGGCGACGGCCGTTCCCGGACGCGGCGGCCGGGACGACCGTGCTCGCCGAGGCGCGCTGGCTGGCCGGTTTCCTGGCCCCGTGGCTGCTGCGCCGCCTGCGCGGCCGGTCCTCCGGCGACGGCCGGACCGCGAAGCGCCCGGACCTCCTCCCCTGGGCCTAGGCGCTCCGCTCCCGGCTCAGCGCTGGAAGCGCCGCCGCCTCGCCAGGGCGACACCCGCGCCGCCGAGCAGGACCACCAGGGTGCCGACCGGCACCAGCCAGGCCGTGCGGGAACCGGTGGCCGCCAGCGGTTCCCGCCGGTCCGCGGCCAGTGGCGGGGTGGTGGTCGTGGTGGTCTGGGCCGGCGCGGTGGTCGTCGTGGTCGAGGCCGGGGCCGTGGTCGTGGTCGTGGTGCCCGACGTGGTCGTCGTGCCGGACGTGGTGGTCGGGGGCGGCGTCGTGGTCGTGGTGCTGTCGGTCGTGGTCGTGGTGCTGTCGGTCGTCGTCGTGGTCGTGTCCGACGTGGTCGTGGTCGTGGTCGTGCTCGACGTCGTCGTGGTCGTGGGGTAGGTCGTGGTCGTGGTGGTGCTCGTCGTCGTGTCGTAGGTGGTGGTCGTCGTGGGCGAGGTCGTGGTGGTGGTCGTCGAGGTCGTGGTGCCCAGGGACTTCGTGCCGCAGGCGTACCAGTGGCTGATCTCGGCCGGCTTGCCCGAACTGGCCAGCGGGGCGTGCAGGTCCAGCCACGGCAGGTCACCCAGACCGGTGTAGACGTTGTAGGCGTTGGAGCCCTTCACCACCACGCCGGTCAGCGTGTAGCCCTCCGGGACGGCCGTGACGTCGAGGTACGTGCCGTCGTCGTTCGAGGTGACGCTGATGATCTCGCCGGGCAGCTTGGCGTCCGGGCACGTCGTGGCGTTGCCGGGGTAGGCGGTGGCGCGGGGGTCGCCGGAGACGGGGGGCGGGTCGCCCGCGGGTGGGGTCGCGCCGGCGGTGCCGAACCACACCACACCGGCGGCGAACAGGCAGGCCGCCAACTGGAAGGCCCGGGTGATGGTCGTGCGCACGTCGTCCTCCAAGGTCGGCTCCGGCCCGCCGCGCACCGACGCGCGGCGGGCTGCCGGTGGGGACGGCGGCCGGGGAGGTTCGACCCTGAAGCTTGACCACAGTTCCGCCAGGTCAGCGACGCGCGGTCCGGTAGAACCACCCGAACCGGTGACGACTTCCCATCGATCGAGTCAGAGGAGGGTGAGCTGCTCCCGGTCGAGGCCGCGCGGGGACGGGGCCGTGCCGGGCAGGCTGCCCTCCGGCCACACGCCGTCGTCGTCGCCGGGCACGCCCACCGCGTCGCGACCACCCTTCACGTCCAGGCCGTGCCGGCGCAGCAGGGGCTGGATGCGGTCCGTCAACCACCTCCGGTAGCGGGCGTCCACATAGGACCCGCGCGCGTAGAGCCGCCGGTAGGTGTCGGCCAGGTCCGGGCGCCGCGCCACCAGCCACTTCGCGAACCACTCGCGCGCGCCGGGACGCAGGTGCAGCGGCAGCACGGTCACGCCGCTCGCGCCCGCCGCGGCGATCTCCGCCAGCAACCCGTCCAGCCGCTCCTCGGAGTCGGTGAGACCGGGCAGCACGGGCGCCACGAACACCCCGCACGGCAACCCCGCCTCCCGCACCCTGCGCACCAGCTCCAGCCGCGCCTGCGGGGTGGGCGTGCCCGGTTCGAGGCCGGCCTGCAGGTCGCGGTCGAGCAGGGCGATCGACACGCCGAGACCCACCGGCACGTCGGCGGCCACGTCGGCCAGCAGCGGGATGTCCCGGGACAGCACGGTGCCCTTGGTGAGGATCGAGAACGGCGTCCCCGAGTGCGCGAGCGCCTTGATGATCCCCGGCATCAACGCGTACCGGCCCTCGGCCCGCTGGTACGGGTCGGTGTTGGTGCCCATCGCGACGTGCTCCCGCCGCCACCGCCGGGACCGCAGCTGACCGGTCAGCACCTCGACCGCGTTGACCTTGACCACGACCTGCGAGTCGAAGTCGTGGCCGGCGTCCAGGTCGAGGTAGGTGTGGGTGTTGCGGGCGAAGCAGTTGTGGCTGACCAGGCCGTTGGCCACGAAGTCCCCGGTGCCGGTGCTGATGTCGTACAGCGTCCGGCTCACGCCCAGCGCCTCCACCGACACCACGCCCAGCCGCGCGGACGCCGGCACCGGCATGCCCTCCACGGCGTTGCCGCGCGCCACGGCCGGGCCGACCAGGTGCAGGAACCGCAGCCGTTCGGCCAACCCGCCGGTGATGCGCACCCCGCGCACCTCCACCACGTGCGCGACCTTCAAGCGCGTCAACGCCAACACGGCCGCCTCGAACACCGCACTGTCCGAAGAGGACAGCACCAGCTCGCCGCCGGTCGCCGTGCCGCGCGCATCGAACAGCCCGGCCAGGAACCCCTTGGACCACTCGTCGTCCGGCGTGGTCGGCCACTCGACGAACTCGCTCTCGCGGGGGATCCGGCCGCCGGCGTACTCGTGCGCCCGCGCCAGCACGTCCGGGTCGGCGGGCAGGCCGCCGCGCACCACGCCCCACAGGTAGCCGTGCCGGTACTCCCCGGTGCGCGCGGGCGGCGCGGCGAACCGGCCGGTGCCGACCAGCCGGGTGCCCTTGGTCAGGAACGGCCGCTCCTCGAAGTCCGCGCACCGGCCCGGGGTGACGTGCTTCCAGCCCTCCTCGGACAGGAACCGGTGGTCGCCGCTGGAGACGACCCGGGTGCCGTCCTCCAGGGTCACGCGGTAGGCCGGTTTCACCGTGGTCCAGTGCGCCTGGACACGGGTTGTGACGAAACGGCCCTCGTGCGTGCCGAACACCTCCTCCCCCAGCGACAGCTCGGCGATGGGCTTGGTGCGGCCGTCGGCGAGCAGGACGGGGGTGTCGCCGGCCAGGCAGTAGGTGCAGCCGTGCGTGCAGCCGCGGTACGGGTTGACCGTCCAGGAGAACGGGAGCCGCCCGCCGGGCACCTTGTTGAGCACGGACTTGGCGCGCACCTCGTGGAACACGACGTCGGCGAAGTCCGGAGTTCGTACGCTGCGAACCAGTCCCGGCAACCCCGGCAGAGCCTGCTGCCGGTCCGCCCCGTCCTTCTGACCGTCCCATCGCATGCCCACATTCGAACACGTGTTCGAACAAGCGTCAAACGGAGTTCTGGTGTCGCTACTGGACGTCATCCTGGTGCCCTTCAACACCCCCGCGGTCACCGTCGGCGGGGTTTCGACCAGCTGGGGGGAGGTGGCGGGTTTCGTCACGGGCGCGCTGTGCGTGTGGCTCGTCGCCCGCCAGAACCCGCTCAACTGGCCCATCGGCATCCTCAACAACCTGGCCTTCCTCGTGCTGTTCGCGACCGGCGGCCTCTACGCGGACTCGGGGTTGCAGGTCGTCTACATCGCACTGGCGCTGTACGGCTGGTGGGCGTGGCTGCGCGGCGGCACGGAGCGCACACCGCTGCCGGTCAGCCGCACCACCGCCGTGCAGTGGTGGTGGCTGTTGGCCGCGGGTGTGGCGGGGACGCTGCTGATCGCCTGGGTCCTGATGACGTTCACCACCTCGACGGTGCCGTGGGCGGACTCGGTCACGACGGTGCTGTCCCTGCTCGCCACCTGGGGCCAGACCCGCAAGAAGGTCGAGTGCTGGTGGCTGTGGATCGCCGCCGACGTGATCTACGTTCCGTTGTACGCCTACAAGGACCTCTGGCTCACGGCGATCTTGTACGTGGGCTTCATGGCGTTGTGCGTGCTGGGGTTGCGCAACTGGTCACGCGCGCTGCGCGCGGACGCGGTCGCGGCATGAGTGAGTTCGACCACGCCCTGGTCCTCGGCAAGTTCTACCCGCCCCACCGCGGTCACCACCACCTCATCCGCACGGCCGCCGCGCGCAGCGCCCGGGTGACCGTGGCGGTGCTGGCGTCGAGCGTCGAGTCGATCCCGGTGGAGTCGCGGGTGGCGTGGCTGCGGGCCGAGCACGCCGACACGCCGGGGGTCGTGGTGCTCGGCGACCTCGACGACCACCCCATGGACTTCCACAGCGACACCGTGTGGGAACTGCACATGGGTGTGGCGCGGGCCGTGCTGGCGCGGCGGGCGATCATGGACGGCTCGCCGGAGTCGGCGGTGATCGACGCGGTGTTCACCAGCGAGGCGTACGGCGACGAGATGGCCAAGCGGCTGGGGGCGCGGCACGTGTCGGTGGACCCGGACCGGGTGGCGTTCCCGGTGTCCGGGACGGCCGTGCGGGCGTCGGTGGCCGACCACTGGGACCTGCTGGCCCCGGCGGTGCGGGCGGGGCTGTGCGCGCGGATCGTCGTGGTGGGTGCCGAGAGCACCGGCACGACGACGTTGTCCCGTGCGCTGGCCTCGGCGTTGGACGCGGCGTGGATCCCCGAGTACGGGCGCGAGCACACCGAGCACAAGCTGGCCGCCGCACGGGCTTTCTCGGCCTTCGCGACGCTCGACGGTCTCGTGTGGACGGTCGGCGACTTCCACGACGTGGCGCGGCGGCAGGGGGAGATGGCCGACGCGGCGGCCGTGTCGCGCCCGGTCCTGGTGTGCGACAACGACTCCTGGGCCGCGTCAGTGTGGGGTCACCGGTACCTGGGGCGCCCGGTGGCGGTCGAGGCGCGCCGCCCCGCCCTGTACGTCCTGACCGACCACGACGGCGTGCCGTTCGAGCAGGACGGGTGGCGGGACGGCGAGCACCTCCGGGCGTGGATGACCGGGCTGTTCGAGGAGCGGTTGGCGGCGCGGGGCGTGCCGTGGGTGAAGGTGACCGGGTCGCCGGAGGCGCGGTTGCGCGGGGCGCTGGCGGCGTGCGCCCCCGTGCTGGCCGACCACTTCACCTTCGCCGACCCGTTGGGCTAGACGGTGACCAGGACCTGGTCCAGCGACTTGCGGACCAGGTTCGGCACCACGCAGTCCTCCGCCGGGTAGCCGATCGGGATCACCGCGAACGCCTTCTCGTTGCGCGGCCGGTTCAGCACCTCGCCGAGGAACTTCATCGGGGACGGCGTGTGGGTGAGCGCGGCGAGGCCGGCCAGGTGCAGGGCGGTGAGCAGCATGCCGACCGCGATGCCCACCGACTCGTCCACGTAGTAGTGCTTGCGGCTCTCGCCGTTCTCGTCCAGGTAGTAGCGCTGCTGGAAGACGACGATCAGCTCGGGGGCGTCGGTCAGGTGCGGCTTGACGTCGTCGGTGCCCAGGGGGCGCAGGGCGTCGAGCCACTCGTCGCCCAGCCGGCCGCCGTAGGAGATGCGCTCCTCGTTCTCGGCGGCCTCGCGGATCGCCTTGCGCACCTCGGGGTCCACCACGCGCACGAACGTCCAGGGCTGCTGGTGGGCGCCGCTGGGCGCGGTGGAGGCGACGGCGATCGCGTCGAGCACCACCTGCGCGGGCACGGGGTCGGTGGAGAACATGCGCACGGTGCGGCGCTCGTCCATGCGGCGGCGCAGGTCGGCGGCGGTCGCGAGGGACTGCTCGACCGGCATCCGCGCGGGCCGGTAGGGGACGGGCTCGAACGGCCGGCCGTGGATGGGAGTCCAGTTCGTCACGGGCTCGACTGTGGCACCGGCGTCGGGCGGGTTGAAGGGGTTGGCCCGAAATTCGGTGCGAAGTGTCCGCTGTGCGGACGGTTGCCCCGTGTCCGATCCGTTACGCGCGGTCTCGCAACCGATGGTCGGGGTCAAGCATCCCTTGTTCCGTGAGCGGCCGGTGTGGCCGACACAGGGGGAGCAACCGGAGTCGGACCGTCCAATCAGGACGGTTGTTCGGGTTGCCCGGAAACCGAGGGGGCAGACAGATGAAGGCGATTCGCCCGGTGCTCGTGGCGGCGGTCCTGGGGGCCGGCCTGGTGGCGTGCACGTCCACTCCGCCGCAGGCGGCGCCCACCACCACGTCGACCACGACCACGACCACGACGGCGTCGCCGACCGTGCCCTCCTCGGTCGCGCCGACCGTCGCGCCGACCGGCACGCCGACCGTCGAGCCCGCTCCGGAACCGGTGACGGGCAAGGTGGCGGACCCGGCGGCGCTGCTCGACCACGGCGGTTTCGGCGCGATCCGGCTCGGGATGACCGACGCCGAGCTGCTGGCCACCGGCAAGGTCGTGCGGGAGGGTGAGGACCAGGAGGGGGCGTACTGCGCGTTCTACCGGATGAAGGACTTCGACGGCGGTGTGTTCGTGCAGCGCCACGGTGACCGGGGCGTGGTCTCGATCATCGTCGAGGGGAACGTGCGCACGCCGGAGGGCATCCGGACCGGGTCGACGATCGAGCAGGCGCGGGCGGCCTACCCGGGGTTCGTGGACGGCCACAACTGGGACAGCGCGGACATCGGCGGCGACGTCCGGTACGGGTTCGGCGGCGCGACCATCACCCGGCTGCTGCTCTTCAAGAAGGACCAGCTCTGCCACAACTGACCGACCCGGTCACGGAGACCACGCCGGCCGAGCCCGGCGCTCCGCGCGCCGGCCGACCCGCTCGTCAACGGCCGGGGGTGCCTCCCGCACCCCCGGCCGTTGGCGTACCACGGCCTCGGCGGCGCGGGGGGTGGCGTTCGGCGGCGCGGTGGCGGACTCCGGCGGCGCGGGGGTGGCGTTCGGCGGCGCGGGGGTGGACTCCGGCGGCGCGGGGGTGGCCCCGGCGGCGCGGGGGCGGCGTTCGGCGGCGCGGGGTGGTCCCGGCTCCGAGCGGTGGTGGCCTCCGGCCCCCGGTTCGATCATCTCACGCGGTACCGACAGTTCCGGTCGGGCAGTATGTGCCCGTGCACGCCAAGGACCTCCTCGCAGCTCACGGCCACGGGCACGGCCGTCACGCCGAACCCGCCTCCGCGCCCGTCCGCAGACTGCTGCTGGTCCTGCTGCTGCCGCTGGTCCTCGCGACCGTCGTCGGCGCGTTCCTGCTCTACCCGTTCGGCCGCGACCAGCCCACCGGCTCCGAGGTCGGGATCGTCCAGACGCCCGTCCGGGGCGAGGTCACCGCCGTCACCAAGGGCGGGTGCGGGCCCGAAGGGGACCAGCCCGGCGCGAGCGGGTGCGTGCTGGTCGCCGTCAAGATGTCCGACGGGGCCGCCGCCGGGCGCGAGGTGCGGATCCCCATGCCCGAGCAGCCGTCCTCGCCGACGTTCGCCGTCGGGGACGAGGTGGTGCTGGCCTTCGGCGGCGGGGACCCGACGTCGGACACGTCCTACCAGCTCGCCGACTTCCAGCGCGGCACGCCGATGGTGCTGCTGGCGGTCGTGTTCGCGGCGGCGGTGCTGCTGCTCGGGCGGTGGCAGGGGTTGGCGGCGCTGGGCGCGTTGGCGCTGAGCTTCGTGGTGCTGGTGCTGTTCGTGCTGCCCGCGCTGCTGGCCGGCGAGAACCCGGTGACGGTCGCGGTCGTCGGGGCCGGGCTGATCATGTTCATCGTCCTGTACCTGACCCACGGCGTCTCCGCGAGAACGTCCACCGCCGTGCTCGGCACCCTGGTCAGCCTCGCGCTGATCTGCCTGCTGGGCGTGCTGTTCACGGCGTTCGGCAAGCTCACCGGCCTCGACCAGGACACCGCCAACCTGGTGTCCCTGCTCGGCCACGGCATCGACACGCGCGGCCTGCTGCTCGCGGGCACCATCATCGGCGCGTTGGGCGTGCTGGACGACGTCACCGTCACCCAGACCAGCGCCGTGTGGGAACTGCGCCGCGCCAACCCGGCCCTGGGGTTCCGCGAGCTGTACGCGGCGGGTTCGCGGATCGGCCGCGACCACCTGGCGTCCGTGGTGAACACCCTGGTCATGGCCTACGCCGGCGCCGCGCTGCCGCTGCTGCTCGCGTTCTCCCTGTCCGGCCGGGACCTCGGCGAGATCCTCACCGCCCAACAGGTCGCGCAGGAGGTCGTGCGGACCCTGGTCGGCAGCATCGGCCTGGTCGCGGCGGTGCCGATCACCACCGCGCTGGCCGCGTTCGTCGCCGGGCGCGAGGACGTCCCGGTGGACGACGCTCCCGAGGACGAGCCCGACGAGGAGTTCGAGGAGGAAGTGGAGGCGGAGGACGTGCCGCCTTCGCGGTTCGAGCGGGTCACGGGCGACCTGCGGACCGGGTACGACCCCGCCAAGGGCCCCTGGCGGCGCGTCTGACCTCACGCGGCGGCGATGTCCAGCCTCCCGATCTTGTTCGCGGTCAACAGGCCGAACCACACCGCGCCCGGCTGGTGGACGTTGATGTCGCACGGGTACGAGGCCGAAGAGGGCGTCGCCCACATGCGGACCTCGTGCGTGGTGGGGTTGAACCGGGCCACCTGGTTGCCCAGGCCGAACGCCGCGGGGAAGCTGACCGAGAAGTAGATGTTGCCGTCACCCGCCTCCGCGATGGGCCCGACCATCGGCAGCGGGTTGCCGACGCTGCCCACCGGCAGGCCGCCGAGGACGCTCGTGAGCAGGCCGTTGACGCCCAGCAACGGGTACTCGACGATCGTGCCGGTCACCGGGTCGATGCGGGCGATCTTCATGCCCAGCGACTCCCCCACCCAGATCGAGCCGTCCGCCGCCGTGCGCACGCCCACCGGGAACGAGTTCGGCGTCGGCATCGTGTACTGGGTGAACACGTGGGTGTCCACGTGCAGGGTGGCGACCTTGTTCAGCTGCGGCAGGTCGAACACCACCGTCCGGCCCGGACCGGGCTTGATGATCCCGAACAGCGCGCCCACCTGGCCCAGGACCTCCCCCGGCACCCGGAACCTGCTCCACGCGCCGGTCACGGGGTCGTAGCGGCCGATCGAGTCCAGGCCGCCGAGGGTGAACCACAGCGCGCCGTCCGCGCCGCGCGCGAGGTCGTTGGCCAGCCCGAGACCGCCGTGCAGCGGGATGCCCAGCGCCTGCGTGCTGAACGCGTCGGCCCAGGGCAGCGGGACCTCGGTCATGCTGCCGTCGTCGGTGTCCACGCGGAGCAGGCTGTTGCCGGTGACCTGCGGCATCCACAGGTCGCCCGCCGGGTCGAGGTCCATGCCGCCGGGCACGGACAGCGGCATCGGCGTGGAGAAGTTCTCGAACCGCCCGGTCGCCGGGTCGAACCGGGCGACCTGGCTGCTCAGGTACTGCTCGACCCACAGCTTGCCGTGGTGGTCGAACTCGACCTCGCACACGCCGCCGATCGGGAGCGACGACGGCACCGGGCCGTACTCCGTGATCGGGGACGCGGCGGCGGCCGACGGCGGCACGAGGGTCGTGGCGAGCAGGGACGCGGTCACGAGCAGGCGGCGTAAGTCGGCATCCATGGCTTCAGCTCCCGAGGTCGGGACCGATGCTAGGACGCGCCCACCCGCCCGTTCGTCACACGATCGAGTGGTTGGCGACGCCCAGCCCGGCGCTCGCCCCGACGCCCAGCCCGGCGCTCAGCTCGCGAGGAAGGCGAACAGCAGGGCGATCGCCGCGGGCACCGACTGGACGAACAGGATCCGCCGGCTGACCGTCGCCGCCCCGTACACGCCCGCCACGAAGACGCAGAGCAGGAAGAACACGACGAACGCGTACCCGACCTCACCGCCCTTCACCAGGCCGAAGACCAACCCGGCGGCCAGGAACCCGTTGTAGAGGCCCTGGTTGGCGGCGAGCACCTTGGACTCGGCGGCGAACTCGGCCGTCGTCCCGAAGGCGGCCCGGCCGCGCGGGGTGGTCCACAGGAACATCTCCAGGACCAGGATGTAGACGTGGATGGCCGCGACCAGCGCGGTCAGGACGTTCGCGGCGACCTGCACGGCGGTACCGTACCGGCATGCTGCGGACCGTGCTCAACCTGACCACCCGGGTCGCCGGCGGGCTGGTGGCCGGCGTGGCGGCGCTGCCGCGCATCGCCGACGCCCTGGAGCGGCTGACCCCGCTGGCGGAGGCGTTGCCGCAGGTCGGCGAGCTGCGCGGCACGCTGGAACGGTTGGAGCAGCTCGCGACCTTCCTGGCCAACGAGCTGCCCGAGGCGCTGCACCAGATGGAGGCCGTGCACGCCCAACTGGTCGAGCTGGCCCCGAAGATCACCGCCCTGGCCGGCACCACCGGGCAGCTCGACGAGTCGATCCGCGTGCTGGCCGCCGCGCTCGGCCCGTTGCAGGGCACGACCGAGCGCCTCGGCAGGCTGGTCGACCGACTGCCCGACCGGCGGCGGCGCAACCAGGCGCTGCCGGGATAATCACCCGCGTGGGACGGACGCGGAAGACCGACCAGACGATCACCCGGGAGGTCGACTCGGGCATCGCGGAACTCGTCCCCGACCACGACGTCCCCGGCGCGTGGACGCTGCGCCTCAACGGCACCCCGCAGTCGCACGTGGACCTGGACGACCCCTGCCACCTGGAGTTCGAGTACGTCCGGCGGCTCGGCCACGTCGCCGACCTGCTCGCGCCGACCGCCGAACCGGTCCGCGCGCTGCACCTGGGCGGCGGCGCGCTGACCCTCCCCCGCTACATCGCGGCCACCCGGCCCCGCTCGACCCAGCAGGTCGTGGAGGTCGACGCGGCCCTGGTCGAGCTGGTCCGCGGCCTGTTGCCGCTGGACCGGACGTGGCGGGTGAAGATCCGCACCGGCGACGCGCGCGAGGTGCTGGCCAAGGCCCCGCCCGACACGTTCGACCTGGTGGTGACCGACGTGTTCGCCGGGGCGCGCACCCCCGCGCACCTGACGTCGGTGGAGTTCGTGCAGCTGGCGGAGCGGACGTTGCGCGGCGGGGGCGTGTACGCGGCGAACATCGGCGACGGCGGGAAGCTGGCGTTCGCGCGGGCGCAGGCGGCGACGGCACGGGCGGTGTTCCGGCACGTGTGCGTGCTGGCCGAGCCGGCGGTGTTCCGGGGCAGGCGCTTCGGCAACTTCGTCATCCTCGGCTCGCACGTGGAGCTGCCGGTGGCCGACCTGGTCCGGCGCACGGCCGGCGACCCGTTCCCGGGCCGGGTGGAGCACGACGAGTCGCTGGTCCGGTTCATCGGCGGAGCGCCGGTGACGACGGACGAGACGGCCACCCAGTCCCCGTCCCCGCCGAAGGGCACGTGGGGCCTGCCCACCGACTGATGCCTCGAACAACTGGCGGCGGAAGTCGGCGTCACGTTCCACCACGTCGCGGGAGGCAGCATCGAGCAGGCCTACCAGGCCTTCCTCCGCGCCCTCGCGTGATCCGACCCGGGCGCACGTCACCACCACGCTCCTTTGGTGGCCGAGTCCTTGGTGGCACCGGTGGTCTTCGTGGAGCCGTTGTGCTTGGCGCCGGTCAGGTCCGCGCCCTCGAACCTCGCGCCGGACAGGTCGACGCCCTCGAAGTTGGCGGAGCCCAGGGTCGCGCCGGTGAAGTCGGTCCCGTCCAGCGCCCACGAGCCGCGGAAGTCCACCCCGGACGCGTGCGCTCCCCGGAGGCTGGTCCGGTTGAAGGTGACCGGGCCGAGCTTCACCCGCCCCAGGGACGCCCGGTCGAGGTTGGCGTCACCGAGCACGACGTAGGTCAGGTCCGCGTCGAGCGCCCACAGCTCGACCAGGCACGTCCCGCGCAGGTCCACCACGCGGATCGGGTCGCCCCGGACGTGCGGCGGCCGGCGGCCGAGCACCGTGAAAGCGGCCTGGACGTCCGGCGCCACCTTGTCGCAGGGCCGGTCCGGCAGGCGCGGGCTGGTGTCGCGGATGAACGCCGACAGCAGCTCGACCACCGCTGGCCGGTCGCGCTCGGAGTCGTCGGCGACGCGTTCGAGCGCGTAGATGCCACCGATCCTCAGGTGCACGCGGTCCGCGCCCTTCACGCCCACCTGCTCCACCGCCTTGGTGAACCGGTCGGTGATCTGCGCCTGCTCGGACACCGCCACCTGCTCGCGCGTCGCGTCCAGGGACAGCGCGGTGAACACCAGCGCCGCCACCGCCGTGAACGCCGAGACGACCGCCGTGGTGCGCGACCAGTCGTGCGGCTGCCGCGTGGCGGACCGCGGCCAGACCAGCCCCAGCACGACCAGCAGCACCAGCCCGCCACCCACGGCAGGCCACCACGACCGCAACCACAGCCACGCGCCGTACGCCGACGGCACGTCGCCACGGACCCGGAACTGCCACGCGCCCAACACGACGACGACCGCGAGCAGCCCCACCACCACCGGACGCGACCTCATACCGGAGAAGTCGCACCACCGCCCGAACCGTTAGTGCCGGCACGGGGAGGGACCGGGGCGCGTCACGTCCCGGCGGTCAGTCCAGGGTGGAGACGAAGCGGGAGATGGCGTCCGGGTTGAGCTTCTGCGCCAAGCGGCCCGACGGGGCCAGGGAGCCCAGCTGGTAGAGCGGCCGGTCCGCGGCCGCCAGGCCTCGGGCCTCCGCTCGCAGCTGTGCGACCAGCAGCTCCGAGAACACCAGGCCCGGGGCGTCGCCGCGGCCCGCCAGCACGTCGGCCAGCTTGCGCAGCGCCAGCACGCCCTGCTCGCGCCCACCGGTGCCCGCGTAGATCGCCAGCGCCAGGTTGATCGCCTTGCCGCCGCCGCGCACGAACAACCCCACGGTGCGGCTGCCGCGCATGTCCGTCACCAGCAGGTCCAGCTGGTCCGCCGTGTGCAGGTCCACCGACCGCGCGCCGAACGCCCGCACCGTCAGCACGTGCCCCGACAGCCACACCCGCCGCCGCGCCTCCGACCACGCCAGCAGCAACAACGGCAGCGCGAACACCGCCGCCGTCACCAGACCGGCCGTGCGACCGGCGAGCAGACCCAGCAGACCGCCGAACGCGGCGGCGACCAGCAGCGCGCCGATCGCCACCGTCCGGGCGCGCTTGCGCACCGCCGCGGGGTCCAGCAGGTCCAGCGGGATCCGCTCGTCGTCGCTCACCGGCCCAACGCCTCCCGCACCGCGATCACCACGTCCACCAGCGGCACCTCGCGCTGGTCGCCCGACGCCAGCTCCTTGAGCTGCACGACGCCCGCCTCGATGTCCCGCTCGCCCAGCACCAGCGCGAACCTGGCGCCGGACCGGTCCGCGCCCTTCATGGCGCCCTTGAGGCCCTTGCCGCCGTACGCCATGTCGAAGCGCACCCCGGCACCGCGCAGCGCCGCCGACAGCGCCACCAGCCGCGACTTCGCCGCGTCGCCCAGCGGCACGCCGTACACGTCGCACCGCGCCACGTCACCCGGCTGCACGCCCTCAACCTGGCACGCCAGCAGCGACCGGTCCACACCCAGGCCGAAACCGACCCCGGACAGCGGCTGCCCGCCCAGCTGCTCCATCAGCCCGTCGTAGCGGCCACCGCCGCCGATCGCGGACTGCGCGCCCAGCCCGTCGTGCACGAACTCGAAGCACGTCTTGGTGTAGTAGTCCAGGCCGCGCACCATCCGCGGGTTTTCCACGAACTTCACGCCCAGGTCGTTCAGCGCGTCCTTGACCTGCTCGTAGTGCGCGCGGGAGGCGTCGGACAGGTGGTCGCGCATCAGCGGCGCGTCCTCCACCAGCGCCCGCACCTCGGGCCGCTTGTCGTCCAGCACCCGCAGCGGGTTGATGGTGGCCCGCCGGCGGGTCTCCTCGTCCAGCGGCAGCTTGGCCAGGAACGCCTGCAGCAGCTCCCGGTAGGCGGGCCGGTCCGACGAGTCGCCCAGCGACGTCAGCTCCAGCCGGTAGCCGGTCAGGCCCATCCGCCGGAACGCCTCGTCGGCGATGGCGATGACCTCGGCGTCCAGCGCCGGGTCGTCCACGCCGATCGCCTCGACGCCGACCTGGTGGAACTGCCGGTACCGGCCGGCCTGCGGCTGCTCGGCGCGGAAGAACTGGCCCGCGTAGGCCAGCTTGACCGGCAACTGGCCCTTGTCCAGGCCGTGCTCGATGACCGCCCGCATCACGCCCGCGGTGCCCTCGGGGCGCAGCGTGATGGACCGGCCGCCGCGGTCGGTGAAGGTGTACATCTCCTTCGTCACGACGTCGGTCGATTCGCCGACGCCGCGCGCGAACAGCGCCGTGTCCTCGAAGACGGGCAGCTCGATGTAGCCGTAGCCGGCCAGGCGGGCGGAGTCCAACAGGGTGTCGCGGACCGCGGCGAAGGTCGCGGAGACCGGCGGGAAGTAGTCGGGCACGCCCTTGGGGGCGGAGAACGTCGTCACGGGGTTCACAGTCCTCGGTGCGGTGCGGCCGGCGCGTCGTCGCCCAGTTCCAGGAGGAACGGGTTGCTCCCGCGCTCACGGCCGATGGTGGTCGTCGGGCCGTGGCCGGGCAGGACCACCGTGTCGTCGTGCAGCGTCAGCACCTTGGTGCGCAGTGACGCCAGCATGGCGCGGTGGTCGCCGCCCGGCAGGTCGGTGCGTCCGATGGAGCCGGCGAAGAGGGTGTCGCCGGACAGCACGAGCCGTCCGCCCTCCTCGGTGCCGGCGCGGAACATCACCGACCCGCCGGTATGGCCCGGTGTGTGGTCGACGGTCAGCCGCAGGCCCGCCAGGTCCAGCTCGGCCCCGTCGGACAGCTCGCGCACCTCGCGCGGTTCGCGCATCTCCAGGTCCCCGCCGAAGAACGCGCGCGACTCGGCGCTGATGCCCTTGAGCGGGTCGGACAGCAGGGCCCGGTCGTCGGGGTGCACCCACGCCGGGATGTCGTTGCCGTCGCACACAGGCGCGACGGAGAAGCAGTGGTCGAAGTGGCCGTGCGTGAGCAGGGCGGCGACCGGGGTCAACCGGTGCTCGCGCAGCGCCCGCGCCAGCGGCTCGGCGGCGTCCTGGCCGGGATCGACCACGACGCACGGCCCGCCGGCCTCCACGGCCAGCACGAAGCAGTTGGCCTGGAGGGCGCCGGTGGGGAACCCGATCACCAGCACGCGGACACTCCTCGACGGCTATCGACGGCAACAGAACGGCAACGGATCGCTGTGGACCGCGCTACCAGCCTATCCGGCACACACCAGCCATATGCGTGCCCCCTAGACTGCACACCGATCGTCGCCGGTCGACGCGAGAACAGGGAGGTTGCAGGTGCCGACCAACGTGCAGCGCCGCGAGCAGGCCAAGCGGAAGCTGGAACGACAGCTCGCCCGCCGGGCGGAGCGCGCGAAGCGGCGCCGGATCGTCTCGGTGGTGGTGACCGTCATCGCGGTCGTCGCCGTCGCCGGTGGCGTCTACTTCATCTCCACGGCCGACTTCGGCGGCTCGGACGACACGGCGGCCACCTCGACCACCCCGAAGCCGATCGAGATCCCGACCGAGGTCAAGGCGCTGCCCAAGCGGCCGACCCCGATCGCGGACCCGGCGACCTGCGAGTACCGGCAGTCGAAGGAGCCGTCCTCCAAGGAGGGCACGAAGGCCCCCGAGGCGACGGGCGTGTCCGCCACCGGCACCGCGACGGCCACCATCAAGGCCAACATCGGCGAGCTGAAGCTGACCTTGGACAAGGCGCTCGCGCCGTGCGCGGTGAACAGCTTCGTGAGCCTGGCCAAGCAGGGCTACTTCAACGGCAGCACGTGCCACCGCATCGGCACCGAGGGCCTGCAGATGCTGCAGTGCGGCGACCCGACCGGCACCGGCCGCGGCGGCCCCGGCTACGCGTTCGACAACGAGACCTGGCCCGAGCTGACCTACGGCCGCGGCTACCTGGCGATGGCCAACGCGGGCATCGACCAGGAGACGCAGAAGGGCACGAACGGCAGCCAGTTCTTCATCGTCTACGGCGACGCCCAACTCTCGCCGGACTACACGGTCTTCGGCAGCGTCGACGAGGCCGGCCTGAAGCTGATCGACGAGGTGGCCCGCGGCGGCCACGACGGCTCCTTCGACCCGTCCCCGGGCGGCGGCAAGCCGAACAAGGAAGTGAAGTTCGAGACCGTCACGGTCGCGTAGCAGGACGAACCCGAAGGGGCCGGCCCACGCACTCGGGAGAGGAGTGCTGGAGCCGGCCCCTTCGTCTTCCCCGCCGGCCGTGAGGTGACCGGCAGTCGCGATGATCGCAGCGCCACCTGACGTTTCGCTGACGCCCCACCCCTCTACGCGCGAAGCGCGGACAGCGCCAGCCGCGCTGCCAGCCCACAGGAAGGGCCTCGGTTCGTTCCCCGTACGGCCTGGGCGCAGCCCAACCACAGGTTTCCGGTGCTGTCCAGAAAAGTTTTGCGAGGCACGAGCAAAAGTTTTCTGGACAGCACCGGAAACCTGTGGTTGCCTCCGGCAGGCCGTGCGGGGAACGAACCGACGCCCTTCCCCCCGGGGGCCTGCCGCGCGGCGAGCGCCTTCTTGAGAGCGCGAAGCGCGCCTTCTTGAGAGCGCGAAGCGCGCCTTCCTGAGAGCGCGAAGCGCGTCTTCCCGAAAGCGCGAAGCGTGTCATGAAGATCTTGAAAAGCTTAAAAGAGCCTCGCCGGCGGGCAGACCACCAAGGATGACGGAAGAGCAAAAGAGGGGGCTTTTCCGTCATCCCCGTATGGCCTGGCGGAGCCGACCACAGATTCGGTCGGGTGCCGCTAAAAACTTTTGCTCGTTCCTCGCAAAACTTTTCGGCTGCACCCGGCCGAATCTGTGGTAGCCCTTCGGGCAGGCCATACGGGGATGACGGAAAAGCCCAAAAGCAGGCGCGCTACGCGCGCCCCAAAGACAACGCGCTACGCGCCCCAAAGCAAGCGCGCGAGTCGCCGGCGCCGGTCAAGACGCTGACGTCACGCGGTACACGTCGTACACGCCCTCCACGCTGCGCACGGCCTTCAGCACGTGACCCAAGTGCTTCGGGTCGCCCATCTCGAACGAGAAGCGGCTCACGGCCACCCGGTCGCGCGACGTCGTCACCGACGCGGACAGGATGTTCACCTTCTCGTCGGCCAGCACCTTCGTCACGTCCGACAACAGGCGGTGCCGGTCCAGAGCCTCGACCTGGATCGCCACCAGGAACACCGACGAGGACGACGGGGCCCACTCCACGTCCAGCAGGCGCTCGGGCGTCTTGAGCAGCTCGTCGGCGTTGGTGCAGTCCGTCCGGTGCACCGAGACGCCGCCGCCGCGGGTCACGAAGCCCAGGATGTCGTCACCCGGGACCGGGGTGCAGCAGCGGGCCAGTTTCACCCACACGTCGGCCGCGTCCTTGACGATCACGCCCGCGTCGCCGGTCACCCGGCGGCGCGCCACCGTGGACGGGGTGGAGCGCTCCGCCAGCTCGTCCTCGGCGTGCTCCACGCCGCCGAGCTGCGCAACCAGGCGCTGGACGACGTGCCGGGCGGAGGTGTGGCCCTCGCCGACCGCCGCGTACAGCGCCGACACGTCCGGGTAGTGCAGTTCCTTGGACAGCGCGCCCATCGAGTCCGCCGACACCAGGCGCTGGAGCGGCAGGCCGACCCGCCGGACCTCCTTCGCGATGGCGTCCTTGCCGACCTCGATGGCCTCTTCCTTGCGCTCCTTCGCGAACCACTGCTTGATCTTGGCCTTGGCGCGCGGGGAGGCGGCGAAGGACAGCCAGTCGCGCGACGGGCCCGCCCCCTCCGCCTTGGAGGTGAAGATCTCGACGACCTCACCGTTTTCGAGCTTGCGCTCCAGGGCGACGAGCCGGCCGTTGACGCGGGCGCCGATGCAGCGGTGACCGACCTCGGTGTGCACCGCGTAGGCGAAGTCGACGGGTGTGGAGCCGGTCGGCAGGGTCACCACGTCGCCCTTGGGCGTGAAGACGAAGATCTCCCGCGCGGCCAGGTCGAAGCGCAACGACTCCAGGAACTCGCCCGGGTCCGCCGCCTCGCGCTGCCAGTCGAGAAGCTGGCGCATCCACGCCATCTCGTCGACCTCGACGCCCTTGCCGCTGTGCGTGCCCCGGGTCTCCTTGTACCGCCAGTGCGCCGCGATGCCGTACTCGGCGGTGCGGTGCATGTCGTAGGTCCGGATCTGCACTTCCAGCGGCTTGCCGTCCGGGCCGATGACCGTGGTGTGCAGCGACTGGTACACGCCGAACCGGGGCTGGGCGATGTAGTCCTTGAACCGACCGGGCATGGGCTGCCACAGCGCGTGGACCACGCCCATCGCGGCGTAGCAGTCGCGGACCTCGTCCACCTGGATGCGCACGCCCACCAGGTCGTGGATGTCGTCGAAGTCGCGACCGCGCACGATCATCTTCTGGTGGATCGAGTAGTAGTGCTTGGGCCGGCCCTCGACCTTGGCCGTGATCCGCGCCGACTCCAACTGCGTGGACAGCTCGTTGATCACGCCGCTGAGGTAGGTGTCGCGCGAGGGCGCGCGGTTGGCGACCAGGCGCACGATCTCGTCGTACTTCTTGGGCTGCAGGATGGCGAACGCCAGGTCCTCCAGCTCCCACTTGACCGTGGCCATGCCCAGCCGGTGGGCCAGCGGGGCGAGCACTTCGAGCGTCTCGCGCGCCTTGCGGGCCTGCTTCTCCGGCGGCAGGAACCGCATGGTGCGCATGTTGTGCAGCCGGTCGGCGAGCTTGATGACCAGGACGCGGGGGTCCTTGGCCATGGCGATGACCATCTTGCGGATGGTCTCCGCCTCGGCCGCCGCGCCCAGCTTGACCTTGTCCAGCTTGGTGACGCCGTCGACCAGCAGGGCGACCTCGTTGCCGAAGTCGTCGCGCAACTGGTCCAGGGAGTAGTCGGTGTCCTCGACCGTGTCGTGCAGGAGGGCGGCGACCAGGGTCGTGGTGTCCATGCCCAGCTCGGCGAGGATGGTCGCCACGGCCAGCGGGTGGGTGATGTAGGGGTCACCGGACTTGCGCCGCTGCGGCCGGTGCTTCTCCTCGGCCACGTCGTAGGCGTGCTGGAGCAGGGCGAGGTCCGCCTTGGGGTGCAGGTCGCGGTGCACGGCCGCGAGCGGCTCCAGCACCTGCTTGACCGGCGCGGCCCGCTGCGCGGTGATGCGCCGGGCGAGGCGCGCGCGAACGCGCCTGGTGGCCGACGGAGGCCGTGCGGGCACGGGCTGCGTCGTCTGGGCGGGCTCGATGTCCTGGCTCAACCACGCTCCTCGGGTCTAGGAACCGAGGATAACTCCGCAGACGACCACACTCCGGCGCCGACCCGATGAGCGGCGAACTTCACACGACGAACAGCACCGGCCGCTTAGCCCCGACCGGTCGCCCGACCCCGCGGGTCAGACGGCCAGCAGGGCGCTCACCGAACGGCCGGCCAGGCGTTCCCGCCCACCCAGACCCGGGATCTCCAGGACGACCGACACCCCGGTCACGACCCCGCCCGCACGCTCCACGAGCGCGCAAGCAGCCGCCGCGGTCCCACCGGTGGCCAGCACGTCGTCCACCACCACAACCTGTTGACCAGGGGTGATGGACTCCGCCGGCAGCTCCAGCGTGGCCGTCCCGTACTCCAGGTCGTACGAGATCCGGTGCGCCACCGCCGGCAGCTTGCCCGGCTTGCGCAGCGGCACGACCCCGTACCGCCACCCGTACCCCAGCGCCGCGCCCAGCAGGAAGCCGCGCGACTCGATGGCCGCCACCACCTGCGTGTCCGGGTGGATCTTGTCCTGGAGGGCGTCGACCACCGCCCGCAGCGCGTCGGGGTCGGCCAGGACGGGCGTGAGGTCCCGGAAGACGACCCCCGGTTGGGGGAAGTCCGGGACCTCACGCAGCAGCCCTAGGGCTTTGTCCAGCTTCAACGGTGCTTCTTGCCGGTCGGGCGACGGCGCGCGTCGCCCGCCTTCGCCGTGCGGGACGGGGCGCCGGCGGCGGCCGCCAGGGCCTTCTCGTGCCGCAGTTCGGCCTTCAGGGACTCGTCGTCGGTCGACCCGACCACGTCACCGCCGGTCACGGCCTCGCCGGAGGCCTTGCGGGCCAGGTTGTCCCGGCGGGCCCGGACCCGGGCCGCCTGCGCCCGGTACTTCGGGTCGCGCATCTTCAGGTCCACCGCGACCGGGGTGGCGATGAAGATCGACGACAGCGCGCCGATCGCCATACCGGTCAGCTGCACCAGCGCCAGGTCCTTCAGCGTGCCGACGCCGAGCAGGCCCACGCCGATCGCCAGCAGGCCCAGGACGGGCAGCAGCGCGATGAGCGAGGTGTTGATCGACCGCATCAGGGTCTGGTTGACCGCCAGGTTGGCCGCCTCGCCGTACGTGCGCCGCGTGAGCCCGAGCAGGCCGCGGGTGTTCTCCTTGACCTTGTCGAACACGACGACCGTGTCGTAGAGCGAGAAGCCCAGGATGGTGAGCAGACCGATCACCGTCGCGGGCGAGACCTCGAAGCCGACCAGCGAGTACACGCCGGCCGTGATCAGCACGTCGTGCACCACCGCGACCAGCGCGGCCACGGCCATCTGCCACTCGAAGTACAGCGCCAGGAAGATCGCCACGGCCAGGAAGAACACGCCGAGCGCGATCAGCGCCTTCGTGGTGATCTCACTGCCCCACGACCCGGACACCGCGCTGTCGCTGATGGCCTCGACCCCGCCGTTGGGCTTGAGGTCGTTGTTCAGGCCCTCCTTCAGCGCGGCGACCTTGGCCGCGTCCAGCGGCTCGGACCGGATCTGGATGGTCGTCGCCCCACCCGTGCCGACGGTCTGCACCGCGGCGGGCTCGTTGCCGACGGCCTTGGTGAAGCTCTCCTTGGCCGCCTCGACGCTGATCGTGCCGGACGCGCTCTGCGCCGGCAGCTGGACGCGGGTGCCGCCGGTGAAGTCGATCCCGGCGTTGAAGCCGCGGAAGATGATCGACGCCAGGCACACCAGCAGGATCACGCCGAACAGCACGTACCAGCGCTTGCGCTTGCCGACGATGTCGAAGGCGCCGTTGCCGACGTACAGGCGCTGGAAGATGTTCCCCTTGGACATGAGGGCTCAGACCTCCTTCGCGGCGGTCTTGCCCGCCGGAACGGCGGTCCGCGAGCCGGCGCCAGCCGCAGCCGCACCGCCCAGGCCGGACAGCTTCGGGTTGGACAGGGACTTCGACTTGGAGACCATCGCGACCAGCGGGTGCGTGACCAGGAAGACCACGACCAGGTCGAGCACGGTCGACATGCCGAGGGTGAACGCGAAGCCCTTCACCTGGCCGACGGCGATCACGTACAGGATGGCCGAGGCGAGGAAGCTGACCGCGTCCGCCGACAGGATCGTACGACGGGACCGGACCCAGGCGCGCGGGGTCGCCGACCGGAACGACCGGCCCTCGCGCATCTCGTCCTTCAAGCGTTCGAAGAACACCACGAACGAGTCCGCGGTGATACCGATCGCCACGATGAAACCGGCGATGCCGGCCAGGTCCAGGGTGAACCCGATCCAGCGGCCGAGCAGCACCAGCACCGCGTAGACCACGACACCGGACAGCACCAGCGACAGGATCGTCAGCACGCCCAGGAGGCGGTAGTAGAACAGGCAGTAGACGAACACCAGCGCCAGGCCGATGCCGCCGGCGATCAGACCGGCCTTGAGCGAGGCCAGGCCCAGCGTCGCGGACACCGTCTCGGCCTCGGAGGCCTCGAACGACAGCGGCAGCGAGCCGTACTTGAGCACGTTGGCCAGGCCCTCGGCGTCCTTCTGCGAGAACTGGCCGGAGATCTGGGTGTTGCCGCCGAGGATCGGCTCGTTGATGTTCGGCGCGGACACGACCTGAGTGTCCAGGACGACCGCGACCTGCTGGGACACGTTCGCCGAGGTGAACTTGCCCCACTTGTCGCCGCCCTCGCCCTTGAAGGTGAGGTCCACGACGAAGCCCGCGCCCTGCGGGTCGGTGCCGGAGATCGCGTTGGCGACGTCCTCACCGGTCAGCCGCGAGTACAGGCTGAAGTCGTCGTCCTTGACCTGCGCGTCCTTGGCCGGGAAGACCGGCGCGAGGACGTACTTGAACTCGTTCTTCTGGTCGCAGGTCAGCAACGGCAGCGCCGGGTCGTCGTTGCCGAGCAGCGGGTCCTTCTTCGGGCAGGTGAAGGCCGCGAGCGCCTGGGACACCGTCTGCGCGTCGAGCGTGGTCAGCGCGGGGTCCTGGCGGCAGGTCTTGGACTCCCTGATGGCGTCCTCGGGCTTCTCGGAGTACTCGCCGTTGAACACCTTGCGGCAGTCCACCTGCGGCTCGGTCGGAGCCGACGGGGTGGTCGTCGCGGGCGGCGTCGCCGTGTCGGTCGGCTGCTGCTCGAACGCGGGCGCCGGGCGGCCCTGGGCGGTCGTGGTCGGCGCGGCGGACGCGGTCTCCGAGCCCGACGGCGGGGCCGTCGTGGTCGGCGCTGCCGAACCCGAGGTGCTCGGGGTGGTCGTCGGCGCGGGCTCGGGCGCGTGGGGCTGCGGCGAGCCGACGACCTTGCGGAAGTTCAGCTTCGCGGTCTGGCCCAGGCGCTTGGCGCCCTCGCTGTCCGTGCCCGGGACCGTGATCACCAGGTTGGTGCCGTCGCGGACCACCTCCGCGCCGGACACACCGAGACCGTTCACCCGGGTCTCGATCAACTCCCTGGCCTGGTTCAGGGCCTGGTCGGTCGGCGTTTGGCCGTCGGGGGCGCGCGCGGTCAGCGTGACCCGCGTGCCGCCCTGGAGATCGATGCCGAGCTTGGGGGTCGCTTTCCGGTCCCCGGTGAAGAACACCAAGGAGTACAGCGCGACCACGATGAGGACAAACGCGCCCAGGTACTTCGCGGGGCGGATTTGCCCGGCCGGGGGTGCCACGGTCCGTCCGTCTCCTGCAACTGTCGTTGAGATGTCGACGCCGCCGCGACCGTGGGAACGGACCAGGGCAGCGCTTGTCCACCCGGCACTGCCCTGCCGGGTGATTGCGCAGCGTACCCCGCACCGTGTGAGTTGTCTGTCACCGGTTCCGCACCGGTTCCGCACCGCCGGCCGGCATTCACGACCGGCCATAACGCGCCGACCGGACCAACGGCATGGGCCGGACGGCGTTCACACTTGACCCGGATTCCCCCGGGTGGGCCCGCAATGGTGCGCGACGGCGAAAGGATTGTGCCGCGGGTGCGGCACAACCCCTTTCGCTTTCGCCTTACTTCTTGCTGTCCTGCTGAGCCGGCTCGACGTCCGCGGCGGGCGCGTCCTCGACGTCGTCGACGACCGCGTCGGTCTCGTCCACGTCGGTGGTCGGGTTGACCTTCTCGCGGATCGCGGGACGCAGCCACGTGGTGACCACGCCGTCGGCGATCTCCAGGTCGATCGTCTCGTCGTCGCTCGCGTCGGCGACCGTGGCGAACAGACCGGAGGTCGTCATCACCCGGTCACCGGGTTCGAGGGACTTGAGGAGCGCCTGCTGCTCGGCCGCCGCCCTCTTCTGCTTGCGGGCGCTGAGGAACAGCGGCACGGCCAGCAGCACGAGCAGCAGCGGGAACATCAAGGAAGACAGGTTGCCCATCATTCTCCGTTCAACCGGGCGCGGCGGGACTGGTCTGCCCGGAACGTCCGGATTTCCTGGGGTGCCGTCGCCGATTGTGCCAGGTGAGCGAACCCGCTCAGTCCCCGGCGTCGTCGAACAGGGTCCGGGCGGCGTCGCCGGGGGCCTTCGCCGGGGGCTGGAGGCCCAGGTGCAGCCAGGCGGCGGCGGTCGCGACCCGGCCGCGCGGCGTGCGGGCCAGCATGCCCGCGCGCACCAGGTAGGGCTCGCACACCTCCTCGACCGTCGTCGGCTCCTCCCCCACCGCGACGGCCAGCGTGGAGACGCCCACCGGCCCGCCGCCGAACGAGCGCACCAGCGCGCCCAGCACGGCCCGGTCCAGCCGGTCCAGGCCCAGCTCGTCCACGTCGTAGACGGCCAGCGCGTCCCGGGCGACCTCGCGGGTCACCGCGCCGTCCGCGCGCACCTCGGCGAAGTCGCGGACCCGGCGCAGCAGCCGGTTGGCGATGCGGGGCGTGCCGCGGGAGCGGCCCGCGATCTCCCGGCCGCCGTCCTCGCGCAGGTCCACGCCGAGGATCTTGGCCGACCGGCGGATGATCAGCTCCAGCTCGTCGGCGCTGTAGAACTCCATGTGCCCGGTGAAGCCGAACCGGTCGCGCAGCGGGCCGGTCAGCGCGCCGGACCTGGTGGTGGCCCCGACCAGCGTGAACGGCGCGATGTCGAGCGGGATGCTGGTCGCGCCCGGCCCCTTGCCGACCACGACGTCCACTCGGAAGTCCTCCATCGCGAGGTAGAGCATCTCCTCGGCGGGGCGGGCCATCCGGTGGATCTCGTCGATGAACAGCACGTCGCCCTCGACCAGGTTGGACAGCATCGCGGCGAGGTCGCCGGCGCGTTCCAGGGCCGGGCCGGAGGTGATCCGCAGGGACGCGCCCAGCTCGGCCGCGATGATCATGGCCAGGGAGGTCTTGCCCAGGCCGGGCGGCCCGGACAGCAGGACGTGGTCCGGCGGCGCGCCGCGCTGCATGGCCCCGCGCAGGACCAGTTCGAGCTGCTCGCGCACCTTGGGCTGGCCGACGAACTCGTGCAGGTCGCGGGGGCGCAGGGTGGACTCGACGTCCCGCTCGGCCGGGTCGGGCAGCGGGTTGAGGGTGTCGTCCTCGTCGAACGTCATCGCTTGCGACCCAACAGCGCCAGCGCCTTGCGGAGGACCTCGGAGGTGCCCTGGGCGGAGTCGTCGGCCAGCACGGTGTCCACGGCCTGCTCGGCCTGCTTGGCCGGGAAGCCGAGGCCGAGGAGGGCTTCGGCGACCTGCGCGCGCACCTGGCCCGCGTTGGACGCCGCGGGCGTCGTGGACGGCAACTGGCCGACCTTGTCGCGCAGCTCGATGCACAGCCGCTCCGCGCCCTTGCGGCCGATGCCGGGGACCTGGGTGAGCACGGTGATGTTGCCCTCGGCGAGCGCGGCGCGCAGCTTGTCCGGCTCCAGCACGGCCAGCGTGGCCAGCGCGAGCCGCGGCCCGATGCCCGACACGGTCTGCAGCAGGCCGAACAGCTCGCGCGCCTCGGCGTCGGCGAACCCGAACAGGGTCAGCGAGTCCTCGCGCACGACCAGGGCGGTGGCCAGGGTCGTCTCCTCGCCGCGGCGCAGCGTCGCCAGCGTGGCGGGCGTGGCCTGCACGGCGAACCCGACGCCCCCCACCTCGACGACCGCGTGATCGAGTCCGATGGACAGCACCTGTCCACGAAGCGACGAAATCACTGGGTCTTCCCTCCGGTCGTGCGGGCGGCGGCTCGGGCAAGTCTCGCGCGGTGCGTGCGGGCGAGTTCGGCGGCCCTGGCTTGGGCCTCCTCCAGGCGCGACCGCATGGGGGCGCGCCACAGGTGGCAGATGGCCAGCGCGAGCGCGTCGGCGGCGTCGGCGGGCTTGGGCGCGGTCTTGAGGCCGAGCAGTTTCGTCACCATCGCGGTGACCTGCTTCTTGTCCGCGCGGCCGGACCCGGTGACGGCGGCCTTGACCTCGCTGGGCGTGTGGAAGGTGACCGGCAGGTTCCGGCGCGCGGCGGCCAGCGCCACCACCCCGCCCGCCTGGGCGGTGCCCATCGCGGTGCGGACGTTGTACTGGCTGAAGACCCGTTCGACGGCGACCACGTCGGGTTCGTACCGGTCGAGCCACTGCTCGACGGCGTCGGACAGCTCCAGCAGCCGGATCGCCAGGTCGGCGTCCACGGGCGTGCGGACGACGTCCACGGCGACCGGCCGCACCGTGCGCCCCGGACCACCGTCGACCACCCCGAAACCACACCGGGTCAGGCCGGGATCGACACCGAACACCCGCACGCTGGTCCTCTCGAAAGCGCCGCCACGAACACCAGTTCGAACCGTACCGGGTACGGCTCGCGCACCCCTGTTCGACACGCGTTCGCGAGGCCGCGTCGGCTTGTCGCGTCGATTTTCGCTCCGATCACGTCTTTCGATCGGGGCCGACCTTGACGTGGATGCGGCTGGTGTTGCCCGAGGCGTCCACCACGTACTTGGCGCGGATCTCGCGGCGCACGC
>NZ_JBEZBW010000047.1:0-61894 GCF_040647305.1 Saccharothrix sp. NPDC042600
CGGAGGCAACCACCCTTTGGTCTTCACCGCAACCGGAAAAGCTGGTTGCGGAGAAGACCAAAGCGCGGTTGGGCTGCGCCCAGGCCGTACGGAGGAAGACCGAGGCCCTTCCCGTGGGCTTGCAGCTCGGCGTAGCGCCTTCGGCGCAAAAGCGACGCGCCTGCGGCGCGGGAGAAGCGTGCCGGCGGCGTCACGGTGAGCTGCCGGGGCGGGGGAGCCGATCGCCGACGGTCAACCGCCGGGCGCTGGTGGACAAGCGCGGCCGGGCGGGCGCGACCAGGATTCGGCGCATGTCGACGGGTTACGTGTACCACGAGGTCTACGGCTGGCACGACACCGGAACGCATGCCGGACTGCTGCCCGCCGACCCCCGGCGGGGGCTGCAGCCGCACCGCCACTTCGAGAACGCCGAGGCCAAGCGGCGCGTGCACGAGTTGGTCGTGGTCAGCGGGCTGGTCGAGCGGCTCACCCGGCTGGCCCCGCGCCCGGTCACCGACGAGGAGGTGCTGCTGGTGCACACGCCCGGCCACCTCGCCCGGCTGGTCGCGGCCAACGACACCGGTGGCGACGCCGGGGACGGTGGCAGCCCGTTCGGGCCCGGCGGGCTGGACGTCGCGCGGCTCGCGGCGGGGGGCGTGGTGCGTGCCGTGGAGGCCGTGGTGGACGGCGAGGTGGACAACGCCTACGCCCTGGTCCGCCCGCCCGGTCACCACGCGCTGGCCGACGTCGGGATGGGGTTCTGCCTGTTGGGCAACCTCGCCATCGCGGCGGCCTCGGTGCGGCGGTCGCGGGGTGTGGGGCGGATCGCGGTGGTGGACATCGACGTGCACCACGGCAACGGCACGCAGGCCGCGTTCGAGGACGACCCGGACGTGCTGACCGTCTCGGTGCACCAGGACCGCGTGTTCCCGCCCGACTCGGGGCACGTGACCGAGCGCGGTTCGGGCGCCGGGTTCGGGTACGCGCTGAACCTCCCGCTGCCGCCGGGGACGGGCAACGGCGGCTACCTGGAGGCGGTGCGGCGGGTCGTGCTGCCCGCGCTGCGCCGGTTCCGGCCCGACCTGGTCCTGGTGGCGGCCGGGTTCGACGCGAACGCCGTGGACCCGTTGGCGCGGATGATGGTGACCGCGTCCGGGTACCGGGAGATCGGGCGGATGCTGGTGGACGAGGCGGCGGCGCTGTGCGGTGGGCGGATCGCGTTCGCGCACGAGGGCGGGTACGACCCGGTGTACGTGCCGTTCTGCGCGCACGCGGTGATCGAGGTGCTGGCCGGGGTCGAAGAGCCGCTGGAGGACCCGTTCGCGGTGAACTTCGACAACCAGGGCCAGCAGGAGCTGCAACCGCACCAGGACGCCGCCATCGCGGCGGCGGAGAAACTGGTCGCCGACATCGGGTGAGCCGGGGATGATCGGGGCGTGTCTCGCGCTGAGGGCGACTGCCGACGCTGCTCCCGGCCGGTGTGGGTGGACTACGAGCTGTTCGAGGGGATGCACTACGTGTGCTTCCACTACGAGTTCGAGCACCTCGACGCCGACCCGGACGACGACTGCGGCGTGGCGGGCTGTCCCTCGGCGCCCGCCGCGCGCCACAACGACCGCCTGACCGCGCTGGTCGAGGCCCTGCGCGACGACTGGTCGCACGGGCCGCCCGCGAACTGGGACCACCACACCCTGCCCGACTTCCTGGGAGCGCTCGCGGACCGCTTGCGCGGGGCGGAGGCGCACTACGCCGCGCGCGGGCGGTCCCTGCCGTGGAACTCGTGGGAGGTCGTCGGCCACGCCCTGCGCGCGGCGACCGTCCACGAGTGGCGCGACGAGGACGAACAGCGGCGCGACCCGTCCGCCTGAGGCATGCTTACGAGCGGCCCTCACCTGCGTTGACAGCGGACTTCGGTATTTTTACGGACCGCTGAACACCTCTCGCCGGACCACTCTGTGCCCACCACCCCCGAAGTGCTGGCGCAGGAGTGAGTTGTGCTGTCCATTGAGGACGTCTCGGTCGACCGGGCCGGGTTGGCGATCGTGCGCGGCGTGTCGTTGCGGGTCGGCGCGGGTGAGGTCGTGGCGTTGCTCGGGGCCAACGGCGCGGGCAAGACGACGTTGCTGGAAGGGGTCGCCGGGGTCGTGCCGGTGACCGGGCGGATCGTGCTGGCCGGCGAGCGGGTCGAGGGGTGGCCGGCCTGGAAGCGGGTTCGGCACGGGCTGGCGCACGTCGAGCAGGACCGGGCGGTGTTCCGGGAGATGTCGGCGCTGGACAACCTGCGGACCGCCGGTCGCGACGCGGAGCGGGTGTTCGGGCTGTTCCCCGAGCTGCGCAAGCAGGCGCACGTGCCGGCCGGGCTGCTCTCGGGCGGCGAGCAGCAGATGCTGGTGGTCGGCCGAGCCCTGCTCACCCGGCCCAAGGTGCTGGTGATCGACGAGATGTCGCTGGGGCTGGCCCCGATCGTGGTGCGGCGGTTGGCGCGGGCGGTGCGGGAGTTGGCCGACGGCGGGATCGGGGTGCTGGTGGTCGAGCAGTTCGCCTCGCTCGCCCTGGAGATCGCCGACCGCGCGTACGTGCTGGCGCGCGGCGAGGTCGTGTTCCACGGCCGCGGCGCCGACCTGCGCGCCGACAGGGACCTGTTGCGGGCGCTGTACCTGGGAAGCGGAGTCTGAAGTGGACATCGTCGCGAAGCGCCCGGTGGTGGCCGGCGTCCTCGGCGCGGCCCTGGTCGCGGCGCTGGTGGTCGGGTTCGCGTCCAGCTACCTGACGTTCCTGCTCACCGGCGCGGCCGTCACCACCGTCTTCATGCAGAGCTACGGCCTGATCACCGGCCGCGCGGGCGTGATCTCGCTGTGCCAGCTCGGCTTCGCCGCGATCGGCGCGTGGGTGGTGGGCTGGGCGAACGTCGCCGACGTGCCGGGCGGCTTCTACGCGTGGCTGCCGCTGGGCGGGCTGGCGGCGACCGTCGCGGGCGTGCTCATCGGGTTGCCCGCGCTGCGGCTGCGCGGGGTCAACCTCGCCGTGGCCACGTTCACCTTCGCCACCGCGCTGGACGTGGTCTTCGGCGGTTTGGCCTTCCCCGGTCAGGACGACTTCACCTTCGTCCGCCGCCCCGACGGGTTCACCGACGACAGCGGCTACTTCGTGTTCACGCTCGCCGTCGTCACCGCGATCTTCCTCGGCCTGCGCGCCCTGGACCGCAGCCGGGTCGGCGGCGCGCTGCTGGAGATCCGCCACTCCGAACGGGCCGCCGCCGCGCACGGCACCAGCGTCGCCCGCGGCAAGCTCGCCGCGTTCGCGCTCAGCGCGTTCGTGGCCGGAGTCGGCGGCGGGCTGATGGCCGGGCAGCTCGGCGTGGTCGCGGCGGGCAACTTCACGACGTTCGCGTCCGTGTCGCTGTTCGCGATCGCCCTGTTCGTCGGCACCCACAACATCGAGGGCGCCATCGCCGGCGGCGTGATGGGCGCGTTCTTCCCGCTGCTGCTCGACGCGGTCGGCATCCCGCAGGACCTCGCCGCCCTGTTCTTCGGCGTCGGCGCGGTGCAGGTGCTGCGGCTGGGCGGCAGCCAGACCGACCTGCTGCGCGCCGCGCGCCGCCGCCGGCGGACCGGGGACCTGCCCATCCCGGCCGCCAACCCCAAGCCGCTGGTGCCGCTGCGCCTGCGCGCGCCCCTCGAATGCGCCGACGCCACGCCCGCGCTGGAGGTGCGCGGCCTGCGGGTGCGGTTCGGCGCGTTGACCGCCCTGGACGGCGTGGACCTGGTCGTCCCCAAGGGGCACGTCGTCGGCCTGGTCGGCCCGAACGGCGCGGGCAAGTCCACCCTGATCAACGCGGTCACCGGGTTCACCGACCACTACGACGGCGCGGTCCTGCTGAACGGGCGGCCCGTGGACGCCCTGCCCGCCCACCGCCGCGCCCGCGCCGGTCTGCGCCGTTCCTTCCAACAGCTCCGCGTCCCCGAGGCGCTCACCGTCGGCAGGTACCTCCAGGTCGCCGCCGGCCGGACCCTCGACGCCACCGAGGTGGACGAGCAGCTCGCGCTGTTCGAACTGCCCGCCGCCGACGTCCCGATCGCGTGCGTGGACGTCGCCACCCGCCGGCTGCTGGAGGTCGCGGGCCTGACCGCGGGCCGCCCGGCGGTGCTGCTGCTGGACGAGCCCGCCGCGGGCCACTCCGGCGCGGAGACCGAACTGGTGCAGCGCCGCATCGCCGAGGTGCCCGAGCGCTTCGACACCGCCGTGCTGCTGGTGGAGCACGACATCGAACTCGTCCGGGCCACGTGTGACTCCGTGGTGGTCCTGGACTTCGGCCGCGTCATCGCCGTCGGCCCGCCCGACGACGTCCTCGCCGACCCCGCGGTCGTCGCGGCCTACCTGGGTTCCGCAACCCCCTGAGAGGAAACGACCTGACGATGAGAAGGCACCAAGCGGTCCTCGCCGCCGCCGCGTTGGCGGCGTCCGCGCTGGCGGGCTGCGGCAGCGGCGGCGACGACACCATCAAGATCGGCGCCATCGCGGGGCTGACCGGCCAGTTCATCACCGCCGAGGTGGTCAAGACCGCGCAACAGGTCTTCGACGACGCCAACGAGAAGGGCGGCGTGAACGGCAAGAAGATCGAGTACGTCGTCAAGGACGACGCGGGCAACCCGCAGCGCGCCGCCCAGGTGGCGCGTGAACTGGCCGACGCGGGCGTGGTCGCGATGGCCGGGTCGGCCAGTTTCACCGACTGCGACGTCAACGACGCCTTCTACCGGCAGGCCCGGATCAGCTCGGTCATGGCGGTCGCCGCGACCCCGAAGTGCTTCCAGAGCCCCAACATCGCCCCGGTCAACGTCGGCCCGTTCACCCTGATGACCGCGGTGCTGCTGCACGCCTCGCAGAAGCTCAACGACAAGCGGGTCTGCAACTTCACCGTCGTGCTGCCCGGCAGCGAGGAGGCGGTGAAGGTCGCGCTGGAGCGCTGGGAGCAGCTCAGCGGGCAGAAGCTCGTCGTCAACGACATGACCGTGCCGCAGAGCGGCGACCTGACCCCCTACCTGCTCAAGGCCAAGCAGGCGCGCTGCGACGCGGTCCTGTTCAACCCGGCGGAGTCGCTGGTCGTGCCGTGGTTGCAGGCCGCCAAGACCCAGGGCATGGACGACGTGGACTTCCTGCTGCTGGCCCCCGCCTACACCGACAGCGTCGCCAAGGCCGTCGGCGGGCTGGGCCTGAACGTCTACGCGGGCAGCGAGTTCGAGCCGTTCACCTCCGACAGCCTGGCCAACAAGGGCTGGCGGGCCACCGTCACCCGGGCCGACGCGCAGGCCACCGCGTTCTCCCAGGGCGGGTACCTGGCGGCGAAGTTCACCGTCGAGGTGCTCAAGACCATCAAGGGCGAGGTCACCCGCGACTCGGTGAACGCCGCGCTGCGGGACATGACGCCCATCGAGGACCCGATGCTGGGCACGCCGTGGGAGTTCGGACCCGGCGAGAGCCACGCGCCCAACCAGGGCTCCAAGATCGTCCGCCTCACCGGGCTGCGCTGGGTGGTCGTGGACGACACGTTCATCACCGTCCCCGGCGCCTGACCGTGCTGCTGCTGTCCGCCGCCGTCGCGGGACTGGCCACCGGCGGGGCCTACGCCCTGCTGGGGCTGTCCACGCTGCTCACCCACCGGCTCGTCGCGGTGGTCAACTTCGCCCAGGCCGCCGTGGGCGCGTTCGGCGCGTTCACGATGGTCGTGCTGTTCGACGCGGGCGTGCCGCTCGCGGTGGCGGCGCCCTGCGGCCTGGTCGTGGCCGCGGCGCTGCACGCGGGGCTGGGCGCGGTGGTGGTGCGGTGGTTCGCCGAGGCCGGCGTCGGGGTCAAGGCCGCGGTGACCATCGCCGCCTACACCGGGCTGGTCGCGCTGGGGCTGCGGCTGTTCGGCGCGCAGCACCCGCGGCGGTTCCCCAACCCGTTGGGCGGGCCGGCGCTGACCCTGGGCGGCGTGGTGGTGACGTGGGCGGCGGTGGTCACCATGCTGCTGGCCGCGCTGTTCGCCGTGCTGCCGGCGGTCGTGCTGCGCCGGACCCGGGTCGGGTTGCTGCTGCGGGCGGCGGCCGAGCGGCCCACCACGGCGCAGCTGGTCGGCATCCGGGTCCCCCGGCTGTCGCTGGCGGTGTGGGCGGTGGCCGGCGCGGCGGGCGCGCTGGCCGTCATGGTCGTCGCGCCGCAACTGGCCGGCGACTTCGGCGCGCAGGCCCTGCTCGTCACGCCCGCGCTCGCGGCGGCCCTGGTCGGCGGCTTCCGCAGTTTCACCTGGACGTTCGTCGGCGGCGTCGCCCTGGGAGTGCTCCAGGGCCTGGCGAGCACCGTCGTCGCGCTCCAGCACTACCGCGGCGTCCTGCCGTTCCTGGTGGTCCTCGTCGTCCTGCTCTGGACGCGCCGCCGGGACCGGTGGGACTCCGCCGCATAACACCGAAAGGGAATCTCATGTGTCACGCTGACGAGTCGCGTCCCCCGGCGCCGCCCGAGGCCACCAGTGCCGTCGCCGAAGCCGGTGAACTGCGGCTCACCTCGGCCGACGGGGCCGGGTTCCTGGCCTACCGGGCCGTCCCGGAGACCCCGACCGGGGCCGGCGTCGTGCTGCTGCCCGACGTGCGGGGCGCGCACGAGTTCTACCGGGACCTGGCGCGGCGGTTCGCCTCGACGGGCGTCGCCGCGCTGGTCCTGGACTACTACGGCCGGGTCGCGGACGACGACGTCCGCGACGCCGACTTCGACGGGTTCTCGCTGGTCGCGAAGCTGGACCGGGAGCGGACGCAGGACGACATCGTCGCCGCGGTGGACCACCTGGTCTCCGGCGAGATGGGTCCGGTGACCGCGCCGTTCACCGTCGGGTTCTGCCTGGGCGGGGCGATGTCGTGGGCGCAGTCGGCGTTGCAGCCCCGGCTGGCCGGGGTCGTCGGGTTCTACGGGCGGCCGGCGGAGTGCCGGGAGCTGATCGGGCGGATGACCCGGCCGCTGCTCGTGCTCGCCGCCGGCGCGGACGTGCTCACCACGGTCGAGGACAACCGGGCGTTCGACCTGGAGCTGTCCGAGGCCGGCGTGCCGCACGAGTTCCGGCTCTACCCGGACGCGCCGCACTCGTTCTTCGACGGCGCGCTGCCCGAGCAGGCCGACAACGCCGCCGACGCGTGGGCCCGGGTGCTGGCGTTCCTGCGGGCGACGGCGGGCTGACGTGCGGCCGACGTCGACGCGCGCGGCGGTCCTGCGCGAGTTCCGCGCCCCGCTGGAGGTGACCGAACTGCCGTTGCCGCAGGAGTTGCCCGCCGGGTCGGCGTTGGTGCGGATCTCGTGCACCACCTTGTGCGGGACGGACGCGGGCCTGTGGCGGGGCGCGCTGCCGTTCGTGCGGCTGCCGATCGTGCTGGGGCACGAGATGGTCGGCACGGTCGTGGCGCTGGGCGCCGGGGCGGGCTCGGACGCCGTCGGCCGGCCGGTGGCGGTCGGCAGCCGCGTGGTGTGGTCGGAGTCGGTGTGCGGGCGGTGCCGGGCGTGCACGGTGCTGCGCGAACCGGTGCTGTGCGAGCACCGCGGGTACGGGTTCGGGCAGCGCGCCGACCGGTGGCCCTACGCGGTCGGCGGGCTGGCCGAGTACGCCTACCTGCCGCCGGGCGCGCACCGGCTGGTGGTGGCCCCGGAGGTGCCCGACACGTGGGCGGCGTCCGCGGGGTGCGCCGTCAAGACGGTCGTGCGGGCGTTCGCCAACGCGGGCGGGGTGCGGCCGGGCGCGGCGGTGGTGGTGCAGGGCGCGGGCCCGCTCGGGCTGGTCGCCACCGCCTACGCGCGGGTGGCCGGCGCCGGGCGGGTGATCACGCTGGGCGGGCCGGCCCACCGGCTGGCGGTGGCCTCCGCGTTCGGCGCGGACCACGTCATCGACGTGACGGCGGTGACCGACCCCGACGAGCGGGTCGCGCAGGTGGAGGAGCTGACCGAGGCGCGCGGCGCGGACCTGGTGCTGGACTTCGCGGGCGGGCCCACCGCGAACCGCGAGGGCGTGCTGATGTGCGCGCCGCGCGGCACCCACGTCGTGGTGGGGCTGGCCGGCGCGCAGGCCGCGGCGCTGCCGCTGGACGTGGTGCTGATGCGGGAGATCCGGGTCGTCGGGTCGCTCAACGGCGACGTGTCGGACCTGTTCCTGGGCCTGCGCTTCCTGTCGGCCTGCGCGGGCCGGTTCGAGTGGGACGCCCTGTTCTCGCCCCCGGTCGGGCTGTCGGGGGCGGGGCGGGCGATCAGCGAGACGGCGTCGATGGCGGCGGTGCAGGCCGTCGTGGACCCGGGACTGGACTAGAGATGCTGGGGGTTGCGTGATGGTGGCTTTGGTGACGGGTGGGGCGGGCGGCATCGGCGGGGCGATCGCGACCGCCCTGGCCGGTCGCGGGCACCGGGTGGCGGTCGCGGACGTCGACCCGGCGGGCCTGGCCCGCAAGGCCGACGAGTTCGGCGCGCTGCCCGTGGAGATGGACGTGCGCGACGAGGCGGCCGTGCGCGAAGGGGTGGCGAAGACCGTGGCCGAGCTGGGCCCGATCGACGTGCTCGTGCACGCGGCGGGCGTGGTCGGCGGGGTGGGGCCGCTGCTGGCCTTACCCGTGGCGGCGCTGGACGCCGCCTACGCGGTGAACGTGCGCGGCACGTTCCTGCTGACCCGGGTGGTCGGGGAGGCGATGACCACCGCCCGGCGGGGCGGGGCGATGGTGCACATCAGCTCGGCCGGGTCGTTCCAGCCCACGGTCGGGCTCGGCCACTACGAAGCCACCAAGGCGGCGATGAACGCCCTGGTCCGCTCGGCCGCGCTGGAACTGGCGCCGCACGGCATCCGGGTCAACGCCGTCGCGCCCGGCCCGGTCGAGACGCCGCTGACCGCCGCCGCCCTGGCCGACCCGGCGGCGCGCGCGCCGTGGGTCGAGCGGATCCCGCTGGGCCGGCTCGCGACCACCGACGACCTGGTGCCCGCCGTGCTGCTGCTGACCTCCCTGGAGGCGCGGCACGTCACCGGGACGGTCCTGCCGATCGACGGCGGACAGCTGCTGAGGAGCGTGTGATGGCCCTGCACCCCGAGGCGCGGGCGGTGCTGGAGGACAGCGCCGCCGCGCTGATGCGGTTCGACGCGCCGGCGGCGGAGGTGCGGGCGCGGTTCGCCGAGGTGTGGCGGTCGTCGGGGCGGGGCGAGGTCGTGGACTCGGTCGAGGACCGGACCATCCCCGGCCCGGCGGGCGCGATCCCGGTGCGGGTCTACCGGCCGCACGGGGACGGGCCGTTCCCGGCGATGGTGTGGTTCCACGGCGGCGGGTGGGTGGTCGGGTCGGTGGACGAGAACGACGCCACCTGCCGGGCGCTGTGCAACGCGGTCGGCATGGTCGTGGTGTCGGTGGCCTACCGCCTCGCGCCCGAGCACCGCTACCCCGCCGCCGTCGAGGACGCCTACGCGGCGCTGACCTGGGTGGCCGGGCACGCCGGCGAGATCGGCGTGGACGGGCGGCTCGCGGTCGGCGGCGAGAGCGCGGGCGGCAACCTGGCCGCCGTGGTCAGCCTGATGTCGCGCGACCACGACGGGCCGCGGATCTCGCTGCAACTGCTGGCCGCGCCGGTGATGGCACCGCCCAGCGACCGCAAGTCCTATGTGGACTACGGCGAGGGGCACCTGCTCAGCCGCGAGGGCATGGAGTGGTTCTTCCGGCAGTACCCGCGCGACGCGGGCGACCTGGACGACCCCTACCTGGCCCCGCTGGCCGCCGGCCACCTGCGCGGCCTGCCGCCGGCCCTGGTCATGACCGCCGAGTGCGACCCGCTGCGCGACGAGGGCGAGGAGTACGCGCACCGGCTGCTGGACGCGGGCGTGCCGGTGACGCTGCTGCGCTACGAGGGCCAGATCCACGGGTTCTTCGCGCTGCTGGTCGACCGGCTGTCGGTGTCGGCCCAGGCGCACGCCCGCGCGGCGGCGGCGTTGCGGGCGGCGTTCGCGCAGGAGGTGCCTTGGCCTCACGGGACCGGTGGTTGACCGGCAGCGCACCCGACGGTTCCTCGGTGTTGCCCGCCTCCCGTCACGCACCGTAGGTTGTCCGCCTACCGAGGAGGCGTGATGGACACCACGATGCTCGCCTCGGCGGTCCGCATCGGCTCCGCCCTGGGCAGCGGCGCGGCCGTGGAGTGGGGCGAGGTGTTCGCCGCCCTCCGCGCGGCGCTGCCGGACCTGTGCGCCGTGCAGATCACCGGCTGGGACCCGGTCGCCCGCGGTTTCGTGGTGCTCGCCGAGGAGGGCTACAACCACAGCATAAGCCAGGAGCTGGCCCACGAGCTGCCGCGGACGCGGTGGGGCGGCCAGCTGTTCGACTCCGCCGTGCCGCTGCTGATGGACGACATGCCGCACAACTTCCGCGATTCTCCGCACTACCAGGAACGCCTGCGGCCGGCCGGGTTCGACGACGGCTTGTCCGCGGTCCTGCGGGTGGGCGGCTCGCCGCGGGTGATGGGGGTGCTGCACGCCAACGCCCCCGTGCGGGGCGCGTTCGACGAGGCCGCGCGCGCGTTCACCGCGGCGGTGGGCACGGCGCTGGCCCGGCGCGTGGACCCGTTGTACTGCCCCAACCTGGACGCCTGGTTCGGTCCGGAGTGGACGGCCAGCTGGGTCGTGCCGGCGGGTGGCGCGGTGGCGGGCCGGGCGCCGGCCCCGGTCGCGGACGACCCCGGGGTGCGGGAGCTGGCGGAGACGTTCGCCGCGCTGGGCGTGCGGACCGTGCCGTTCCTGTGGCCGTCGCGGGACGGGTGGTGGCGGGTGCGGCTGCTGCGCGTGGTGAACGGGGCACGGGTCGGGGTCGTGGTGGCCTGCACGCCCTTCGAGAACCCGTCCGGCCTGACCGCGCGCGAGCTGGACATCGCGACCGGGCTGGTGGCCGGGCTGTCGAACCAGGCGATCGCCGAGGCGCTGGTGGTCAGCCGGCGCACGGTGGAGACGTACGTCGAGCGGCTGCTGACCAAGCTCGACTGCCAGTCCCGCGGCGAGGCGGCGGGGGTGGCGGCCCGGGCGGGGTTCGTGCGGCCGTCGTCGGACGACGACGGGGTCGGCCCGCTCGCCCGGTTGACGCGCGGAGCCGACCCCTACTGGATCTGACGTCAGCCGTGGTGCATCCAGATGCCCTTGATCTCGGTGTAGGCGTCGATCGCGTACGGGCCCATCTCGCGGCCCCAGCCGCTGGTGCGGAAGCCGCCCCACGGGGCCGCCGCGTCCGGGATGCAGGCCATGTTCACGAACACCGCGCCCGCGCGGATGCCGTCGGCCAGCCGGTGCGCGGTGCGGAGGTCGTTGCTCCACACCGACGCCGCCAGGCCGTACGGCGAGTCGTTCACGCGGTGCAGGAGTTCGTCCTCGTCGTCGTAGGACAGGACCGCCAGGACCGGCCCGAAGACCTCCTCGCGGGCGATGGTCATGGTGTCGGCCACCGAACCGAACACCGTCGGCCGGTAGAAGTGGCCCGGGCCGTCGCCGAAGGAGCCGCCGGTGAGCAGGTCCGCGCCCTCGGCGACCGCGCCCCGGACGTAGCCGTCCACCCGGGAGCGGTGCTCCGAGCTGACCAGCGGGCCGAGGTCGGTGTCCGGGTGCAGACCCGCGCCCAGGCGCAGCTTCGACGCGGCGTCGGCCAGCTTGGTGGTGAACTCGTCCTGGCGCTTGTGGTCCACGTAGAGGCGGGCGTAGGCGGCGCACACCTGGCCGGTGTTGAGGAAGCCGCCGGCGATGGTGCCGGACACGGCCGCGTCGATGTCGGCGTCCCGGGCCACCACGGTCGGCGTCTTGCCGCCCAGTTCCAGGGTCACGCGCTTGAGGTCGTGCGCCGACGCGGCGACGATCTCCCGGCCCACGGCGGTGGAACCGGTGAAGGAGACCTTGTCCACGCCGGGGTGGCGCACCAGCGCCTGACCGGTGGCGGGACCACCGGTGACCAGGTTGACCACGCCGGGCGGGAAGCCCGCCTCCACGCACAGCTCGACCAGGCGGATGGTGGTCAGCGGGGTCTGCTCGGCGGGCTTGATCACCGTGGTGTTGCCGCACGCCAGGGCGGGGGCCAGTTTCCACGCCATGATCATGAGCGGGAAGTTCCACGGGGCGATCAGCGCGCACACGCCCACCGGGACGCGCTTGTCGTACTGGAGGGTGTTGGGGAACGACACCTGCCGCACCGCGCCGTCGATCTTGGTCGCCCAGCCCGCGTAGTAGCGGAAGTGCTCGACCGCGCCGGTCACGCTGACGTTGCGGGCCACCGGCAGCGGCTGGCCCTGGTCGCGGGTCTCCAGCTCGGCGAGCTTCTCCGCGTCGGCCTCGACGAGGTCGGCCAGGCGCCAGAGGAGGGCCGCCCGCTCGGTCGCGGGCAGCGCCTGCCACGCGGGCAGGGCGTCCCGGGCCGCCGCCACGGCCGCGTCCACGTCGGCGTCGGTCGCGTCGGCCACCTCGGCCAGCGGCTCGTCGGTGGCCGGGTCGGTGGTGGTGAAGGTGTCCGTCGCCGCCACCCACCGGCCGCCGATGAAAAGACCTGTCGCGCGCATGTCGACTCCCCTCTGACTGGCTGAACGCGGCCAGTGTGGGGGCCGTCCGGGGCGCTCGGCTTGGCTGCGGGTGCACTGCGGTTGTCGGTCGGTGCCTAGGCGGTGCGGTGTTCCACGCTGCGGCGGCGGTATTCCGACGGGGACAGGCCGTATTCGGTTTTGAACGCCCGGCTCAGGTAGGAGGCGTCCACCAGGCCCCACCGCGCGCCGATCACGCCGATGGCGAGTTGGTGCTTGCCGGGATCGGCGAGGTCCTGCCCGCAACGCTCCAGGCGGCGGTGGCGGATCCACGCCGAAACCGTCGTGCCCGCTTCGCTGAACAGCTTGTGCAGGTACCGCGTGGAGATGTGGTGGGCCGCCGCGATGTCGCCCGGGGAAAGGTCCGGGTCCTCCAGGTGCGATTCCACGTAGGACTTGATTTTCACCAGCATCGCGGCCCGCGACGTTTCCGCCGGCACGTCCGGGAAATCGACCTGGTCGGCCAACGCCGTGCCCAACAGGTCCACGACGTTGCGCGCCAGGCGGACACTTCCGTGCACCAGCGGGTCGTCCAGGTTGCGCGCCAACTGCACCAGCGTCGTACTCACGATGCCGCTCACGCCCTGGCCGCCGGCGAACCGGATCGCGGTCAACTGCTCGACCTGACCGGTCGGCAGGCACAGCATGGAGCGGGGGAACATGAGCACGAGCGTGGACGACACGTCGTCGAACGCCAGCGAGTACGGCCGGGTCGTGTCGTAGATGGCGAAGTCGCCGGGCCGCAGTGCCGCCTGACGGCCGTCCTGGCTGAGTTTCGCCGTGCCGTGCAACTGCAGGCTCAGCTTGTAGTACTCCGGGGCCGCACGCGAGATCGTGCGGCTGGTCCGGCGGACGGTGTGCGCGTCGGCGGAGGCCTCGTAGACGGCCACGCTGCCCAGGTTCCGGCCGCGCAGGCGGCCCCGGAACGCCGAGTGCTCGCCGGTGGTGGCCTCCAGGGGAACGAAAGTCTGCGAGACCGCCGACTGCCAGAGGTCGAACTGCTGGGTCGCGGGGACCCCCGCGGTGGTCAGCACGTAGGACATCGTCGCCCTCCAGGGCTCGTGACGCTGCGTGAGATCGGTGATGGGCACGGTCGTCCGCGTTCCGCTGTTCGTCAAGGGGTTGTTGCCGAGTCGTAAAAAGTTCAACCAGCGGTGCGCGGTGGGTCAAACAGCGTGCGCCGGCGGTCAACCGCAGGTCAGGACCGTCCTGTTAGACCTGGATGGCCGGCGCGTGGACACGTGCCGAGCGCGGATCGTATTCGATCCGCTACACGATCCCCGATGCGGAGGTGACCATGGGTGAGGTCGTGTTGGCCGCCAAGATCACGCATGTTCCGTCGATCTGGCTGTCCATCCACCCGGGCAAGCACCACGGCATCCGCAGGCCCGCCGAGCTGGGCCTGGCGGAGGTGGGGCGGCGCGCGAAGGAGCGCGGCGCGGACACCTTCGTCGTGGCCGACTCGCACTGGATGAACAGCATGAGCTTCCACGTCAACGGAAAAGCCCGGCACCAGGGCAGTTACGCCTCGCACGAGCTGCCGCACTTCATCCGGGACCTGGAGTACGACTACCCCGGCTGCCCGGAGCTGGCCGCGCTGATCGGCGAGGAGATCACCGCGGGCGGCCAGAAGGCGATGGTCCACGACGTCAAGGACCTGGGCCTGGAGTACGCGACGCTGGTCCCGATGCACTTCATGAACCGCGACGGCGACCCGATCGCCGTGGTCCCGGTGGGGTGCAACATCTACTCGTCCATCGACGAGAACCGGCGGGTGGGCGAGGCCATCGCGCGGGCGGTGCTGCGCAGCGACCGCAAGGTGGCGTTCCTGGCCAGCGGGTCGCTGTCGCACCAGTTCCCGCCCAACGAGGTGTCCTCGCAGTACCTGGACCGGATCAGCAACCCCATCAACGAGCAGGCCGACCGGCTCGTGCTGGAGCAGTGGGGCTCCGGGCGGATCACGGAGTTCCTGGCCGCGCTGCCCGCCTACAACGAGCGGTTCACCGGCGAGGCGGCCATGGCCGACACCGCGATGCTGTTCGGCATCCTGGGCTGGGACGCCTACACCGGTCACGGCGAGCAGCTGTGCGACTACTTCCCCAGCAGCGGCACGGGCCAGGTCATCGTGGACTTCCCCATCCCGGACGGGCTCAAGGCATGACACACCCTTTGGGTCTACAACCGTCGAAAATCATCGCGGTGCACCTGAACTTCCGCAGCCGCGCGGCCGAACGGGGCCGGTTCCCGGAGGAACCGTCCTATTTCCTCAAACCGCCGTCGTCGTTGTCGTGGACCGGGCGCGACCTGGTCCGGCCGGCGGGCACGGAGTTGGCGGCATTCGAGGGTGAAATAGCGCTCGTCATCGGCAAGCGCGCGGCTGGCGTGTCACGTGAGGACGCCGTCGAGCACATCGGCGGTATCGCCGCGGCGAACGACTTCGGTGTGCACGATCTGCGTTACGCGGATCGCGGGTCGAACCTGCGGTCGAAGGGCGCGGACGGGTTCACGCCGATCGGTCCGGTGTTGTTGGACCCGCGCGGGGTGGACCTGTCCAACATTCGTCTACGAACGTGGATTAATGGCGAGTTGGCGCAGGACGACAACTCCGGCGAGTTGTTGTTCGACTTCGCTTATCTGATCGCGGACTTGAGCCGGAACGTGACGCTGGAGGCCGGGGACGTCATCCTCACCGGCACACCCACCGGGGCGACCGTGGTCTCCCCCGGCGACGTCGTCGAGGTGGCGTTGAACGACACCGCGCGGCTGCGGAACGTGGTCCGCGAGGGCGCCAAGCTCGACGGGCCCGGCGCACGGCCCCGCGTGACGGTCGCGGACCGGGCGGCGGCGGTCGGCGGCGAGGTGCCCGCCATCAAGCCCGAGACCGAGGCCGCGTTGCGGCAGGTTTCCACGGCGACGCTGTCCAGCCAGCTTCGCAAGCGCGGGCTCAACCACACGTTCCTGACCGGGCTGGCCCCGGCGCGGCCGGACCTGCGCATGGTCGGCGTCGCGCACACCCTGCGGTTCCTGCCGCTGCGCGAGGACCAGTTCGCCGAGCGCGGCGGCGGTATGAACGCGCAGAAGCGGGCCGTCGAGGCGATCGGGCCGGGGCAGGTGCTGGTCATCGACGCCCGCGAGGACCACGGCGCGGGCACCCTCGGCGACATCCTGGCCATGCGGGCGTTGCGGCGCGGCGCGGCCGGGGTCGTGACCGACGGGTGCCTGCGGGACAGCCCGGCCTTCGCCGAGCTGGACCTGCCCGCCTACAGCGCCGGGGCGCACGCGGCGGTGCTGGGGCGGCGGCACGTGCCGTGGGAGGTCGGCGTGGACGTGGCGTGCGCCGGGGTGCTGGTGCGGCCCGGTGACGTGCTGGTCGGGGACGCCGAAGGGGTCATCCTCATCCCGCCCGCGCTGGTGGACGAGGTGGCCGCCGACGCGCTGGCGATGGAGCGCGAGGAGCGGTTCATCCTCGAACGGGTCTCCGCCGGGGCGTCCGTGGACGGGCTCTACCCGCTGGGGAAGGCCGCGCGGGCCGAGTACGAGCGGTGGGACGGATGACCGTCCCCGCCACGAAGTCCAAGACCCAGTACGCGTACGAGACGCTGCGCGACCGGATCGTGCGGGGTCGGTACGGGCCCGGCGCGCGGCTGGTGTTCGACCGGATCGCCCGCGAGCTGGGTGTCAGCCCCGTGCCGGTGCGCGAGGCCGTGCGGCGGTTGCAGGCCGAGGGCTGGGTGGTGTTCGAGCCCAACGTCGGCGCGCAGGTGGCCGAGTTCGACCCGGACGGCTACCGGCACACGATGGAGACCCTGGCCCTGCTGGAAGGCCACGCCGTCGCGGGCGCGGTGCTGACCCGCGCCCTGCTGGACCGGGCCGCGCACCTCAACGACCTGATGGCCGCGTCGCTGGTGGAGTTCGACCCGCTGGGCTTCACCCGGCTCAACCGCGAGTTCCACCTGCTGCTGTGCGGCGCGTCGCCCAACCCGCGGCTGCGCGAGCTGATCACCACCGAGTGGTCGCGGCTGGACCTGAGCCGGCGCACCACGTTCACCCTCGTGCCCGGCCGGGCGCACGAGTCCGTCGCCGAACACGCCGAGCTGCTGCGGCTGCTGCGCGCCGGCGCTCCCGCCGACCAGGTGGAGCGCTACGCCCGCGACCACAAGCTCAACACCCTCCGGGCCGTGACCGCGGCCCCGTTCCCAGGGGAGTTCCACACATGAGGTTCCGTTCCGACCCGGCGGCCATCCGCGGCTCGATCGCGCCGGTCGTCACCCCGTTCACCGCCGAGGGCGAGCTGGACACCGACAGCCTGCGCGCGCTGGTGCGCTGGCAGAAGGAAGCCGGTTCGCACGGCGTGTCCATCGGCGGCTCGACCGGCGAGCCCAGCGCGCAGTCGCTGGAGGAGCGCGTCACGGCGATGCGCGTGGTGGCCGAGGAGACCGGCGACGCCATCCCGTTCCTGCCCGGGACCGGCGCGGCGACGCTCAAGCAGACGCTGGAGCTGACCGACCAGGCCCGCCGGCTCGGCGCGGACCTGGCGCTGGTGATCACGCCGTACTACAGCCGCCCCACCCAGGAAGGGCTGTTCGCCTGGTACGACGCGGTGGCGCGGGAGTTCCCCGACCTGCCGATCGTGATCTACAACGTGCCGTCGCGCACGGCCGTGGACATCGCGCCCGACACCGTGGCCAAGCTGCGCCACGCCCACTCCAACATCGTGGGCATCAAGGAGACCACCAAGGACTTCGAGCACTTCTCGCACGTGCTGCACAAGTGCGGGCGGGACTTCCTGATGTGGTCGGGCATCGAGCTGCTGTGCCTGCCGCTGCTCGCGATCGGCGGCGCCGGGTTCGTCAGCGCCCTGGCCAACCTCGCCCCGGCCGCCGTGGCGCGGATGTACGAGCTGTACGCGGCGGGCGACCACGACGCCGCGATCGACCTGCACTACCGCCTGCACCCGCTGGTGGAGCTGCTGTTCGTGGAGACGAACCCGGCGCCCGCCAAGCACGTGCTCGCCGACCTGGGCCGCATCGCCAGCGGCCACGTCCGCCCGCCCCTGGTCTCCCCCACGCCCGCCGGCCTCGCCCGCATCGACGCGCTGCGCGCCCAGGCCGCCGACCTCCTCGAACCCGCCGGAGCCACCGCATGAACATCCCCAACGAACTGCTGCACCACATCGACGGCAAGGACGTGCCCAGCGTCGACGGCGCCACCTTCGGCGTCGCCGACCCGGTGACCAACACCGAGTACGGCCGCGTGGCCGCCGGCGGGCCGGCCGACATCGACCTGGCCGTGGCCGCCGCCCGCCGGGCGTTCACCGACGGGCCGTGGCCCCGGCTGTCCCTGCGGGAACGCGCGAAGGTGCTGGTCCGGATCGCCGACGCCATCGAGGCGCGCGCCGAGCGGCTGGCCGAGCTGGAGACCTTCGACACCGGCCTCCCGGTCACCCAGGCGCGCGGCCAGGCGCACCGGGCGGCGGAGAACTTCCGGTACTTCGCCGACGTCATCGTGGCCCAGCACGAAGAGGCCTACCTGGTCGGCGACAAGCAGGTCAACTACGCGATCCGGCAGCCGGCCGGCGTCGCCGGGCTGATCACGCCGTGGAACACGCCGTTCATGCTGGAGACCTGGAAGCTCGCGCCGTCGCTGGCGGCCGGGTGCACGGTGGTGCTCAAGCCCGCCGAGTGGTCGCCGCTGTCGGCGAGCCTGCTGCCGGGGATCATGGCCGAGGCCGGCGTGCCGGACGGCGTGTTCAACCTGGTGCACGGCATCGGCGAGTCGGCCGGCGCGGCGCTGGTGGCGCACCCGGACGTGCCGCGCCTGTCGTTCACCGGCGAGAGCGGCACCGGGCAGATCATCATGCGCACGGCCGCCGAGCACCTCAAGGAGGTGTCGATGGAGCTGGGCGGCAAGTCGCCGTGCGTGGTCTTCGCCGACGCCGACTTCGACCGGGCGGTGGACGCCGCCGTGTTCGGCGTGTTCTCCCTCAACGGCGAGCGCTGCACGGCGTCGTCGCGGGTGCTGGTGCAGCGGGAGATCTACGACTCGTTCGTCGAGGCCCTCGCGGCGCGGGCGGCGGCGGTGCGGGTCGGGCTGCCGTCGGACCCGGCGACCGAGGTGGGCGCGCTGATCCACCCCGCGCACTACGCGCGGGTCATGGAGTACGTGGAGACCGGCAAGCGCGAGGCGCGGCTGGTCGCGGGCGGCGGGCGGCCCGCCGGGCTGGACGAGGGGAACTTCCTGTCCCCCACCGTGTTCGCCGACGTTCCGGCGGACGCGCGGGTCTTCCAGGAGGAGATCTTCGGGCCGGTGGTGTGCGTGACGCCGTTCGACACCGAGGAGGAGGCGGTGGCCCTGGCCAACGCCACCAAGTACGGGCTCGCCGGGTACGTGTGGACCTCCGACCTCCAGCGCGGGCACCGGGTCGCGCGGGCGGTGCAGTCGGGCATGGTGTGGGTGAACTCCCACAACGTCCGGGACCTGCGCACGCCGTTCGGCGGCATCAAGGCCAGCGGTGTCGGCCGGGAGGGCGGTGCGCACAGCATCGACTTCTACAGCGACCTGCGGGCCGTGCACGTGGCGGTCGGCGACCTGACGCCGCCGCGGTTCGGGGCGGCGCGATGAGCGACCGCTTCGCGGGCCGGGTGGCCCTGATCACCGGCGCGGGCACGGGCATCGGCGCGGCCACCGCGCGCCGGATCGTCGCCGAGGGCGGCCGGGTCGTGCTGACCGGGCGCCGGCCCGGACCGCTGGAGGAGGTCGCCGGGCCGTTGGGCGACTCGGCGCTGGCGCTGCCCGCCGACGCCGCCGACGGGCGCGCGATGGCGGACGTGGTGGCGCGGGCGGCCGACCGGTTCGGGCGCGTGGACGTCGTCGTGGCCAACGCCGGCGGGCACGGCGTCGGGGCCGCGGGCGACACCACCGACGAGGCGTGGCGGTTGTCCTTGGACGCCAACCTGACCAGCGCCTTCGTCACCATCCGGGAGGCGCTGCCCCAGTTGACCGACGGCGGCGGGTCGGTGGTGCTGGTGTCGTCGCTGGCCGGGTTGTTCGCCGGGCCGGGCGTCGCCGGGTACACCTCGACCAAGCACGCCCTGGTCGGGCTGAGCCGGTCCATCGCGCGCGACTACGGGCGCTTCGGCGTGCGGGCGAACGTGGTGTGCCCCGGCTGGGTCCGCACCACGATGGCCGACGAGCAGATGGACCGCTTCGCCGCCGCCAAGGGCCTGGACCGGGCCGGCGCGTACGCCCTGGTCACGTCCAACACCCCGCTGGGCCGGCCCGCCGAGGCCGACGAGGTGGCCGCGCTCATCGCGTTCCTGGCCTCGCCGGACGCCTCGATCGTCACCGGCGCCGTGGTCACCGCGGACGCGGGCGCGAGCGCGGTAGACCTGCCCACCATCGCACTGGCCTAGGGAGGACCCATGTCGGAGTGGAAGACCGTCGACGACTTCGCGGCGGGCATCGACGGCAACCGGTTGCCGCGCAGCAACGCGTTGGCGGGCTTGAAGTGGACCGTGCGGCACGACGACGGCGGCACCACGACGCTGACCTTCACCGACGAGTCCACCCTGGACACCGGTGACCCGTACGACGCGGTCGAGGGCGCGCCGGGGACGTTCTTCGTCTCACGGACGTTCGGCGACGCGCCGCGGCGGGCGGAGGTCGTGATCGCGGACGTCAACACGCTGCGCACGCTCACCGTCACCTCCACCATCGCGGAGGAGGCGACACCGGGAGTCCCGCAGGTGTCGCAGGAGTTCCGGCCCGGCGTCCTGGACACCGGCGAGGAGCCGTCGGGGGAGGCGCCCGAGGAGACCCGCGACCTGATCGGGTGGCGGGCGCTCTACCGGTACAGCCCCAACCACCTTTACGAGCACGTGTACCTCAGCTCGGAGCGCTACGCCTGGCAGTGCCTGGTGGGTGAGCAGCGGGGACATGGTGACGTCGACCTGGCGACGGCGTGGAAGATCGGCGACAACCGGTACGTGTTCACCTTCCGCGAGTTCCGCATCCCGGTCGCCACGACGTGGCTGTACGACCTGGACGCGATGCGCACCACCGGCGTGTTCTTCGGCCTGAACGGCTCGGGCGAGGTCCGCCACGCCCCCGGCGGCGCGCACGTCATCCCACTCGGCCGGGTCACCTACCCCGGCGACGACCAGCCCGTGTGAGGGGACCGATGTCTGCACTGGAAGTCGTCCAGGCCCACTACGCCGCCTCGGAACGGGGCGACCTGGACGGGATGCTCGCCCCACTGGCCCCGGACGCCCGGTGGACCGAGGCGGCGGGCTCCACGTACGCGGGCACCTACTTCGGCGTGGACGCGATCCGGGAGAACGTGTTCCACCGGATCGGAGCCGAGTGGGTGTCGTTCAGCGCCAACGTGTCGGAGGTGCTCGACGCCGGCGACACGGTGGTGGCACTGGGCGACTACGTCGGGGTCCACCGAACGACGGGCAAGGCGATGACGGCCCGGTTCACCCACGTGTGGCGAGTGGCGGACGGCCGCGTGACGTCGTTCGAACAGGTAGCCGACACGGCACTGATCAGGGCAGCGGAGAGCTGAAACGCGCGAAGCGCGTGCCCTGTCTTGAGGGGCGCGCGCCAGCGCGCCTGCTTTTGGGCTTTTCCGTCCTCCCCGTATGGCCTGCCCGAAGGGCTACCACAGATTTCCCCGGGTGCAGCCGAAATTTTTGTGAGGAAAGAGCAAAAATTTTAGCGGCACCCGGGGAAATCTGTGGTTGGCTCCGCCAGGCCATACGGGGAGGACGGAAAAGCCCCCGCTTTTAGCTTTTCCTCCCCGGAGGCCTGCCCGCCGGCGAGGCGCTTTTGTCTTGAGAGCGCGTCAGCGCGTTCGCTTGAGAGCGCTACGCGCGTCGCTCAAAGAGCTTCAAGCGCTTGAACAGCCGAAACGCGCTGCGCGCTCAAAAGAAAAAGAGCCTCGCCGGCAGGCAGGCCCCCGGAGGGGAAGAGCGTCGGTCTCCCTCCGCACGGCCTGCCGGAGGCAACCACAGATCGCCGGGGTTGTCCAAAAAACTTTTGCTCGTTCCTCGCAAAACTTTTTCAGGCCAACCCCGGCGATCTGTGGTTGGGCTGCGCCCAGGCCGTACGGAGGGAGACCGAGGCCCTTCCCGTGGCTAAATAGCCCATAGGAAAAGCATTGCGCCTGCGGCGCTGGGGCGGTGTGGGCCGCTCTTGCGTGGAGCGGCCCACACCTCTTCACAGCAGGGACAGGTCCACGGCCTCGGCCATTGCCCGGTAACCCGCGTCGCCGGGGTGCAGGGCGTCGCCGCTGTCGTAGGCCGGCAGCATGCGGTCCGGGTCGGTCGGGTCCGCCAGGGCACGGTCCAGGTCGATCACGGCGTCGTACTCGCCCGACGTGCGGATCCACTCGTTCAGCGCGTCCCGGGTGGTTTCGCCCTCTTCGGTGAAGTACGCCGCGCCCTTGTACGGCAGCAGGGTCGCGCCGAGGATGCGCACGCCCTTCGCGTGGGCCTGGCGGATCAGTTCGCGGTGGCCCTCGATGAGCTGGGCCGCCGTCACCTTCGGGGCCGGGAGTGCGCAGGCGTGGCCCAGTTGCGGGAAGCCGATGTCGTTGATGCCCTCCAGCACGATCACCGTGCGGACGTCGGGCTGGGCCAGCGCCGCCTGTGCGAAGCGGGTCGTGGCCTTCTCGCCGAAGCACGTCGAGTCGTTGAGCACCCGGTTGCCGCCGATGCCCGCGTTCACCACGTTTTTGCGGCCCCGCAGGCGTTCCGCCAGCTCGTCGGGGTAGCGGTTGTCGGCGTCGACCGTGGACAGCGCGCCGTCGGTGATCGAGTCGCCGAAGGCCACCACGGTGTCGCGGCGCGGCGAGGTGTCCACCGCCTCCACCCCGCTGAGGTAGAACCACGACTGCGAGGTCTCGGTGAACGCCTCCCCGCCCGCGGCGGAACGGTGGTCGCCGACCGCGCGGTACGACGTGGCGCCGGCGAAGAAGTGACCGGTGGCGGGGCCGGTCGGCGACGCCAGGTACAGCGTGACGGTCACCTTCGACAGCGGCGCGACGGGGAACACCGCCACATCGCTGACGGTCTGCGCCCCGGCCGGCACCACGACCGAACGGTCACCGCGGAACCGCAGGTGCCGCACCGATCCCGGCTGCACGGCCGCGCCGGAGCCGGTGCGGGCGATCGTCGCACCGGTCACCTCCAGCGGGCGCGTGCCGTAGGTGTTGGACAGGCGGATCCGCAGCGCGGGACCGCCGCCGTTGAGCCGCACCACCTGGCGCAGCGTGTGGTTGTCGAACCCGGTCACTCCCCAGGTCGGGCCGAACCCGTCGCTGGGCGCGTGCTGCGCGGCGCCCCAGATCGCGGTGAACCCGCGTCCGGGGTCGGCCGCCGCGGCGGGTGCCAGTGCCACCGCCACCACCGCGGTGAGCAGGACTGCGGCGAGCTTCTTCATCGCTGGTGCCCCCAGTAGGCGTTGATCGATGATCACCAATCTACTCGTCCGGCCTCGGGCGCGCGCGGCTCGGGAACCGCGCGGTCGGGGATGACCCGGGGGTTGCGCCGACCGGTGGCCAGGCCGTTGGCGACGTGGTGGCGCGCCTCCCGCTCGGTCCAGCCCTCGACGCCGTTGTGGCGGGCGGCGGCGTCGAGCAGGGTGGCGGCGGCGTCCTGCTCGTCCAGCCAGCCCGCGCCGACCAGTTCGCCCAACCGGCACGCGGCGGTGAACAGCGCGTTGGCCCGCGTCCCGGGCAGGGCGGTGCGCACCCGGTGCGCCTCGCCGTCCAGCGCGGCGGCCCGGTACGCGCGCACCCGGCGCGGCGCGGGCACCGCGGACGCCGTCGGGGGCGGTGGCGGCGGTGGCGGTGGGTTGAGCAGGCGGACCAGCCAGTCGGGCGCGGGAGCCGGTTCGACGTCCCGCACCGCCTTGTAGAGCCGCAACCCGCTGGTCATGTGCCGGATCGACCCGGCCGCCGCCACGTACCCGCCGGCCGACCGCGTGTCCACGTGCCGGCCGAGCTTGCCGACGGTGTTGCGCAACGGGATCTCGGGCGCTCTGAAGTACCGGTGCTCGCCCCCGCTGGGTGTGAACACGGTGTAGGTGTCGACGGGGTCCTCGGCGCCGTGCCGCCGCGCCAGCTCCGCCAGCACGTCCCGGCCGTGCGGAACACCCTGGTCCAGGTCCACCACCAGCAGCCCGGCCGCCCGGCAGGAGATCCCGATGTTGTAGGGCCGGTGCCGCCACCAGGCCTCGACCCGGTCCCGGTCCAGCGTCGCCCGCCGGTCCCAGTCCCTGAGCGCCGGCACCTTGCCCAACGGCCGCAGCGGGAAGACCGGCCACCCCCGCTCGACCGCGGCCATCGCCGCCGCCAACCTCGCCTCGAACGCGCCCATGCCGAAACCCCCTCGCCTCGCCGGCTCGGCGTGGGGGAAGCGCGCCGCACCTTCATCCTCCCTGGTGGGAGGCCGTGCGTACAGGCGTCCGTTCGGGGGTGGGCCACCCGTCGCGCGGGGTCCGCGGCGCGTGCGGACCCCGCGCGCCGGTCACCGGCCGACTTCCTGGGCGGCCCAGGCGGCGGCGGCCGAGTAGTACTCGCCCGCGTTGGGGGCGAGGTTGATCGAGTGGCCGTGGTCGGGGAGGCTGAACGCCCGCACCGGGCCGCCGTAGTACGGGGCCTCGGCGTCCAGCAGGGTTTGGGACGTCGAGCAGTCCGTGGCCAGCGGGCCGCACACGGCCGCGTCCCGGCTGCCCACGGCCACCATCACCGGCACGTCGATGAGCAGGCTGTAGGGCAGCAGCACCGACACGCCCAGGCCGTCCGCGGCCTCGGTCGCGGAGAAGACGTCCTTTGTGGACTCTTCCTCCTCCTCCAGCGGCGGGGCGAGGAAACCGGGGGCGTGGAAGCTCTCGTACCGCGTGCCGGGCGCGGTGGTGAGGTAGCCGACCGGGTAGAACAGGCCGAACTTCGGGTCCAGGTTCGCGGGCACGAAGTTGGCGAACGCCGCCGCCACCCCGGCCGGGTTGACGCGGTGCGTCATGCCGGTCACCAGGACGCCGTCCACGTCGCCGTAAGTGCCCGCCTCCAGCACGGCGATCGCCGCGCCCAGCGAGTGGCCGCCGGTGATCACCTTGTCGAACGACCGGCCGTACGCGCCCGACCGCAGGCCCTGCACCACCTGGTGGAGGGCGTCGGCCTGCACGAACCCGGTGAGCGCCACGGCCAGGGGCCGGGAACTCGCGCCGGTGCCCAGCCGGTCCACGGTCAACGTGGCGAAGCCGGCGGCGTTCTGGGCGGCGCGGAAGGAGTGCGTGCCGTCGGAGTAGTTCCAGTACGCGCTGTTGTAGGTGGCGCCGGGGACCAGGACCTGCACGGTCGACGCGCCGCCGGGGGGCGTGCACAGCTCGCCGTGCATCGTGTGCTGCTGCCCGAGGACCCGCACCGGGGCGTAGACGTCCCGGCAGGTCGCGCCGGCGGCGGACGCGGTGGTCAGGGACGACGCCACGAGCAGCGCGACGGCGCCGGCGGCCAGTGAGTACCGCAAGGAAGAACGACCTCCTAGTGAGAACGGGGAACGGCGGTCATCGGCAGTCGGTCGGGGTACATCAGGCCGACGACCTTGGGGCGCACGGGTGTGCCGGGCACCGGGACCAGCCGCCACCGGGCCGCGATGGTCGCGGTGGCGATGGCCAGTTCGTACTGCGCGAACTGGTGGCCCGGGCAGTGGTGCAGGCCGCCCGCGAACGGCACGTACGCGCCGCGCGGCACCAGGGCGGCGCGGTCGGGCAGCCAGCGGTCGGGGTCGAAGCGCTCGGGCGCGGGGTGCGAGAGCGGGTCGTGGTGCAGGGCGTGCGGGCTGAACGCGACGTCCGCGCCGGCCGGGAGGTCCACGCCGCCCAGCGTCACGTCGGCGCCGGTGCGGCGCGTCATGATCCACAGCGTGTACTTGCGCAGCACCTCGGCGATCACCCGCCGCGTGTAGCGCAGCTCCGGCACGTCGGCCAGGGTCGCGGGCCGCCGCCCCACCACCTCGTCCACCTCGGCGTGCACGCGGTCGGCCACGTCGGGGTTCGCGGCCAGCTCGTGGAACAGCCAGGACAGCGCCACGCCGGTGGTCTCGCTGCCCGCGACCAGCAGGGTCACCACCTCGTCGCGCACCTGGCGGGCGTTCATCGGCAGGCCGTGCTCGTCGCGCGCCTCGACCAGGGTGGACAGCAGGTCGGCGCGGTCGGTGCGGCGGTGGGCGACGATGTCGTCCACGACCCGGTGGACGTGCGCGACGGCGTCGTCGAACCGGCGGTTGACCGGGAGGGCCAGCCAGGCCGGCGCGAGCGCGCGGACCACGCCCAGCCGGATCATGGTCGCCGTGTGCCGGCGGATCTCGGCGCTGACGCGCGGGTCGAAATCGGTGGAGAACAGCGTCCGGCCGACGACGCCGATGGTGAAGTCCTGCATGACCCGGTCGAACCGGAGCAGTTGTCCAGGTCGCCAGGAATCGACCAGAACGGCGGCGGATTCGGTCATCACCGCCGCGTGGCGTTCCAGCGCGGGTTGGCGCAACGCGGGTTGGATCATCCGACGTTGTCGGCGGTGGAATTCGCCGTCGGTGCTGACCAGGCCGTTCCCGAACGCGCGGCGCAGTTTGTCGACCAGCAGGCCCTTGCCGAACTTCTCGCCGGGGCCGGAAAGCACCTGATGGACCAATTCCGGGGTGGTCGCGAAGTGGACCGGCAGCGGTCCGAGCCACACCCGCACGAGATCGCCGTGGGACCGCAATCTCGCGGTGAACGCGAGCCGTTGTCGCAGCATGGCGGGGGTGTGACCGATCAGGGGTAATCGTCCGGGAACTGTGGGTGCCTCACGTTTTCGGGTTCCGGTGGTCATCGCATGGCCTCCAGCCGGTGATTGACCGCGAGCACTCTATGCGCCGTTCGGAGGCCCTGGGGATCGCGCATTCGAGTTAAGTTGTTGGATCGGCTGGCTTCTGTGTTGCGCAGACGGTTGGATGTTGTGGTCACGCAACCGAACGGGAGTGCGCCATGACCGATCTCGACTGGGTGCCCGACGGCATCGACATCAACGTCCCGAGCGTGGCGCGCACGTACGACTACCTGCTCGGCGGCGCGCACAACCTCGCGGTGGACCGCCGAATGGGTGACGAAATGCTGAAAGTCCTCCCCGGCGCGCGAAGACTGGTGCGGATCAACCGCGCGTTCCTCCGCCGGGCGGTCACCCATCTGGTGGCCGAAGGCGTCGACCAGTTCCTCGACATCGGCTCCGGCATCCCGACCGTCGGCAACGTCCACGAGATCGCGCCCGCCGCGAAGGTCGTCTACGTCGACAAGGACCCGGTCGCGGTCGCGCACAGCCGGCTCCTCCTCGCCGGCACCGACCGCGCCACCGTCGTGCAGGCCGACATGCGCGAGCCGGAGGACGTCCTGTCCCGCCCGGAGGTGGTGGGGCTGCTGGACTTCGACCGCCCGATCGCCGTGCTCATGCTGCTGGTGCTGCACTTCTCGCCGCACTCGGAGGACCCGGTCGGCTACCTGGGCCGCTACCGCGACCGGCTCGCGCCCGGCAGCGCCCTGGTGATCTCGCACGCCACCGCGGACCGCCGCGTGGACACCATGCGGGAGGCCGCGGCCACCGTGCGGCGCAACAACTCCCAGGACAACCTCGTCTACCGCACGCACGCCGAGGTCACCGAGCTGTTCACCGGCTTCGACCTGGTGGAGCCGGGCGTGGTCGGCGTCGCCCTGTGGCGGCCCGACGGCATGGGCGACATCTCCGACGACCCCGACGACAACACCCAGGTCTACGTCGGCGTCGGCCGCAAACCCCGGGCGGGAGCCGCCTGACATGACCGCTGCGCTCCCCCAGGACGCGGCCGGACCGCGGGCCCGGGCGAAGCTCGCGAGGAAGTGGGCCTACCTGCTCAGCGCGCGGACGTTCATCCCGCTGAGCACCCCCGAGCTGGAACGGCACCTGCTCGGCCTGGTCGAACGGCTGTGGGTGGCGGCGGGCAACGACGCCCTGGCGCAGAAGGTCGGGCACGAGGTCGGCGCGGCGCTGGTGGACCTCAACTGCACCGGCCCCGAGGGCCTCCAGTGCACCGTCGAGGTCGTCGCCAAGGGCCTGCTGGCGATGCCGCCCAGCGCCGACGGGGACAAGGCCCGCGACCGGGTCGTGGACGTGATCGCCGCGCTGGCGGCCGGGTTCGCGCAGCGGGTGAAGACCTCCACGCTGGAGCAGCAGGAGCAGCTGGGCCGCTCGCTGTACCGGGCGATGCGGCAGGCGCAGGTGGACCTGCAGCTCAGCCAGTCCCGCTGCGACCTGCTGGAGAACGGCACGTCCACCGGGGTCGCGACCGCCGACCTGTCCGGCGAGCTGGTCAAGGTCAACGGGGCGCTGGGCCGCATCGTCGACCGGCCGGTGGCGGAGCTGACCGGCGCGCCCCTGTTCGACCTGGTGCACGAGGACGAGCGGGAGGCGCTGCGGGCGGACTTCACGCGCCTGGCGGCGGGCGGCACGACCTCGGTCACCCAGCCGCACCGCCTGCTGCGCGCCGACGGCGAGTTGGCGTGGGTGGCGCTCACGCTGTCCCCGCTGCGCCGCCAGGAGGGCGGCAACCAGGTCGTGGTGCTGGCCGAGGACGCCACCGACGTCAACCTGCTGCAGGGCCAGCTCAACCACCAGTCGCTGCACGACGTGCTGACCAGGCTGCCCAACCGCCAGTACTTCACCAGCCGGCTGGAGCAGGCGCTGCGCGACGCCGACCCGGCGCACGGCGTCACCGTCTACCACCTGGACCTGGACGGCTTCTCGCTGGTGACCGGCGGCTTGGGGCGGCCGGTGGGCGACCACCTGCTCAAGGTCGTGGGCGAACGGCTGGAGCAGGTCGTGGCCGACGAGGACGCGATGGTGGCGCGGTTCGGGTTCGACGAGTTCGCGGTGCTGGTGCGCAACTCGGCCACGACCCCGGACGTGGTGACGATGGTGCGGCGGATCAACGACCGGCTGTCCGAACCGTTCGCGGTGCGCGGCGAGCTGGTCGCGTGCTCGGCGACGATCGGCGTGGTCCACCGCCCACCCCGCGACGCGTCACCGCACGACCTGCTCGACTCGGCGGACCTGACCCTGCGCCGGGCCAAGGGCAACGGCCGCCGGCAGTGGGAACTGGCCGACCCGGCCCAGGACACCCGCGACCGCCGGGTGTTCAGCCTGGCGGCGACCCTGGCGGGCGCGTGGGAGATGGGCGAGCTGGCGGTGCGCTACCAGCCGTTGGTGCGCCTGGCCGACGAGCGCGTGGTGGCCGGCGAGGCGCTGCTGCGCTGGGACCACCCGCGCCTGGGCGTCGTGCCGCACGGGCAGTGCTTGGCGCTGGCCGAGGACACGGGCCTGGTGGTGCCGCTGGGGACGTGGCTGCTGCGGGCGGCGTGCGCGCAGGCGGCGGAGTGGTCCGCACCGGCGCGGGTGTCGTTGACCGCGCGGCAGGCGGCCGACCCGGAGCTGGTGGGGTCGGTGCGGGAAGCGTTGCGGGACACGGGTTTGGCGGCCGGGTCGCTGTGGTTGGGCGCGCCGGCGGAGGTGGTGCTGGCCGACGGGGAGGCGGCGGACAACCTGCGCATCCTGGCGGACATGGGCGTGGCGGTGGAGGTGGACGGCTTCACGGCCGCGCCGGCGGACCTGGTGGCGGTGGCGGGTTTCCCGGCCCGCGCGGTGCGGGTGTGCCGCCCGTTGACCGACCAGCCGGCGCCGTTGGTGGCGCGGGCGTTGGCGCAGCTGCTGGAGGTCGTGCGGTCGGCGGGGATCGCGGTGTCGGTGGCCGACGTGACGACGCCGGTGCAGGCACGGTGGTGGCGGGAGGCCGGCGCGGAAACAGCCTCGGGCCCGCTGTTCGCCCCGGCCGGCCCACCAGAAGCCATCACCGACCGGTTGTGAGCGCCGACCGGCCGCCGGAGGCCGTCGCCGAGCCGCGGTGAATGCCGGTCGGTCGCGTGCTCGGCTCGGGGCGGCTGACCCGGATTCGGCATCTCGCGTTGGGCATCCACCCGCCCACCCCTTCCAGGCCACCTCGCACAAGCCACGCGCGGGGCGCGCGAAGGGCGCTTCGCGCCCCGCGGCACCGGCGAAGGCGGGCCACCGAAGGCGCGGCACCGGCGAAGCCGGGCCACCGAAGGCGGGGCGGTTGGGGCTTCGCGGGGCGGCCTGGGAGGGGGTGGGGGGTGGAGACCAAGCGCGAGACAAGCTCACCCCTCAACGCGGGACAAGTCAGGCTTCCCGACGGGCGAAGAGGATCGCCTGTGGCACTTCCGCGTCCGGTTGCATCAGCCACTGCGCGTCCAGCGTGAAGCCGGCCTCCCGCAGCCACCCGGCCACCTTCTCCGGCTGCCGCCGGTGGACGTGCACCTTCATCGGGTGCCCGCCGTACCCCTCGGTCTTCAGCCGCGACACGTCCCCCACGTGGAACCCCAGCTGCACCACCCCGCCCGGCCGCACCACCCGCCGGAACTCACCCAACGCCACCGGCACCTCCTCGTCCGGCACATGGATCAACGACCACCACGCCAGCACCCCGACCACCGACTCCGCCGGCAGCTCCAGCGCCGTCATCGACCCGACCTCGAACCGCACCCCGGGATGCTCCCGCCGGGCCAGCTCGACCATCCCCGGCGACAGGTCGATGCCGAACGCGTCCACCCCCAACCCCCTCAGGCGAGCCGTGACCTGACCGGGCCCGCACCCCACGTCCGCCACCGGCCCGCCGCCCGCACCCCGCACCGCGTCGGCGAACACCGTCAACGCCGCACGCAGGTACTGCTCCCGCTCAAGCGCATCCCGCACGAATTCCGCATAACTGCCCGCGACCGTGTCGTACGAAGCCGCCGTGTCGGCCAACCACTCACCCATGATCGGCACGGTAGCCCGCCACCCCGCACAGCTCGTCCGCCACCCGCCACAACTCCTCCTCCCGCTCCACGTCGTACGACTCCGCCGACGACGGCACCACCCGCCCCCGGTCGATGTACGCCCCGCCCTCCCCCGGCCGCGCCCCCGCCATCGTCTCGGCCAGGATCCGTCCCGCCCGCTGCTGCCCCATCGCCTTGGGCGTCAGCCGCAGCACCTGCCCGATCGACGCCACCACCGCCCGGCCCACGGGGTGGGCGTCGCGGATCAACCCCGTCCCCGGCACGAATCCCGGGTTGTACGTGTACGCGTCCACCCCCTCGGGCAGGCGGCGCTGCAAGGCGTGCACCAGGTAGATCACCCCCAACTTGCTTGTCGCGTAAGCACGCCGCCCCTCCCGTGCCCCGCCGGGACGCGGAGCCGCCAGCTCGCGCACGTCGTCCCACCGCGGCGGCGGGATCGCCCCGAACCCGTGCCGCCACGTGCCGAAGTGGACGTCACTGCCGACCACCAGGACCCGCGACCCCGCGCCGAACCGGTCCATCAACAGCCGCAACATCAGGTGGTGGGCCAGCACGTTCACCCCGAAGGTCCGCTCGAACCCGTCGACCGTCCGGTCCGAAGTGGACGTGTGCTGCACGCCCGCGTTGCCCACGAACCCGGTCAACGGCGGCAGGTCCAGGCGCGCGAACTCCTCGCACGCCCGCCGGATGTCGGCGAACGACGTCAAGTCGCACGGGATCACCGTCAGGTTCGGCCCCGCCAACGGCACCTCGCCCCGCGCGAACACCACCAAGTGCTCCGAAGACCGCAACAGGTGGGCAGCGGCGTAACGGCCCAGGCCCCTGGTCGCGCCGGTCATCAACGTCGTGCCCATCGGGCACCTCCCGGTACGTAGTCCTAACTGATACTCAGTACCATAACGGACGAAGTCCCAGGACCGCTATGCTCACCCCATGTCGATCCGACCCCCGTTGCGCCAGCGCAAGCGGCAGCGCGCCCGCGACCAGATCGTCGCCGCCGCCTTCGAGCTGTTCGCCGAACGCGGGTTCGCCGACGTGACGGTGGCCGACATCGCCGAACGCGCCGAGGTTGGGCGCACGACGTTCTTCCGCTACTTCGGCGACAAGCAGGAGGTCGTCTTCTCCGAGGAGCAGGCGCTCATGGACGACTGGGTCGCCCGGCACCGCGCGCTCCCGCCCGCCCACGACCTGCCGACCGCGCTCGACCAGACCCGCGCGTTCACCGTCGCCCTGGTCCGCGAGATGACCGCCGACGCCGACCACTTCCTCCAGCACGAACGCCTGCTGGCGGCCAACCCCGAGCTCGCCGACCGCGCCACGCGCAAGTACCAGCGCCTGGTCGAGGCGATGAGCGAGAACCTGCGCGCCAAGGGCACCCCCGAACCGGCCGCCACCCTCGCGCCCCAGCTCGCCCTCGCCTGCTACCGCACCGCCCGGCACGTCGCCGGCGCCGACCCGGCCGCCCTGCCCGCCGCGCTGGAGGACGCGTTCGAACAGCTGATCGGCTTGTCGCGCCGATAACGGCGTGCGCGACCACCCGGGTGGACTAGGTTCGTGCTGTCATGCGACTCATCGGACGGGACCACCCCAGTGGCGTGCTGCGCGCGGAGGTCGAACGCGCCGCGCACAGCCACGGCGGGCTGGTCCTGGTCGCCGGCGAGGCGGGCATCGGCAAGACCACCCTGGTGACCGGCGCCGCCGACCAGGCCCGCCGGCAAGGCGCGCTGGTGCTCGCGGGATCGTGCTGGGACTCCGACACCGCGCCCGGCTACTGGCCGTGGGTGCAGGTGGTCCGGGCACTGCGCCGGGTCGCGACCGGCGACGAGTGGCACCCCCGGTTGTCGGCGCTGCTGGGCGAGGGGTCGGCCGAGCACACCCCGGAGAGCTTCCCGCTCTACGACGCGGTGGCCTCGGCACTGGTCGCGGTGTCGCAGCGGCGGCCGGTGGTGGTCGTGCTGGAGGACCTGCACTGGGCCGACCCGGCGTCGCTGAAGCTGCTGGAGTTCGCCGCGCAGCACACCTGGTTCGAACGGGTCCTGCTGGTCGGCACCTACCGCGACGTCGAGGTGGAGGCCGACGGGCACCCGTTGCGCCCGCTGGTGACCCCGCTGATCAGCCGCGCCACCGCGGTCACCCTCACCGGGCTGACGGAGGCCGAGGTGGGCGAGCTGATGGCCGCCACCGCGGGCCGCGCGCCCGACGCCGACCTGGTCGCCGCCGTGCACCAGCGCACCGGCGGGAACCCGTTCTACGTCGAGCAGACCGCGCGGCTGTGGCAGGGCGGCAACCCGGTCACCGCGATCGCGCCGGGTGTGCGGGACGCGTTGGAGCGCAGGCTCTCGCTGCTGCCGCCACAGGTCGGCGAGCTGCTCACCGCCGCCGCCGTGCTGGGCCGCGAGTTCCACCGGCGGGTGCTGGCCGCGACCGCCGGGCTGCCCGTGCCGCACGCGGACCGCCTGCTCGACCAGGCCGCGCAGGCCCGGCTGGTGCGGGCGCTGGGCGGCGGGCGGTTCGCCTTCGCGCACGACCTGGTCCGCGAGACCCTCTACGACTCGGTGGCGGACAAGGACGTCCGGCACGCCGCCGTGCTCGACGCGGTCACCGGCGACCTGGCGGACCACGTCCTGCCCACCGACCTGGCCCGGCACGCCCACCTCGCGGGCGACCGGCTGCCCGCCGAGCGCGCCGTGGACGTGATGGTGGCCGCCGCGCGGGACGCGAGCGGCCGGCTCGCCGTGGAGGAGGCCATCGGGCACTACCGGCGCGCCCTGGACCGGGCCGCCGACCCCCGGCTGCGGATGAAGCTGGAACTGGACCTGGGCCACGAGCTGTTCCACTGCGGCGCGCCCGAGGAGTCCGCGAAGGCGTTCGCCGCCGCCGTGGACCTGGCCCGCACGCTGGACGACCCGGTCGCGCTGGCCCGGGTGGCGTTGACCCGCATCCGGTTCGCCGCGCACGACGACGAGACCCGCGAGCTGCTGCGCGACGCCTACGCCGGCCTGATCGGCCCGCCGCCGGACGAGCCCGAGGACGTGCTGGCCCGGGTGTTGAGCGTGAAGGTCGCCGACCTCGCCCGGTCCGGCCGGGACGACGACGCCCTGGCCGACGGGCTGTGGGCCGCGCACGACATCGCGTGGGGCCTGGGCACCGCGCACAAGCGGCTGGCGCTGACCGCGGAGCTGGCCGACGTCGCCCGCCGCACCGCCGACCACAGCGCCGAGAGCTACGCGGCGTCCCTGCGCTGGGTGGCGCTGCTGGAACTGGGCGACCCGCGCTACCGCGAGCAGTTGCAGACCTTCGTCGCGCAGTCCGACCGGTGGGCGCTGCCGCGCTTCACGTTCGCCTCGGCGGTGGACCAGAGCATCATCGCCACCTTCCAGGGCCGCTTCACCGAGGCCGAGGCGCTGATGGCCCAAGCGGAGACGCTGGGCGTGGCCCACGAGCACAGCGGCTACTCGATGATGCACGCCCACCTGCGCTGGGCGTTGCTGCTGGCCCAGGGCCGGTTCGCCGAGCTGGACGAGCTGGACCTGGGCGGGCACCCCTACCCCGGGCTGCTGCGCGGGATCGCCGCCGTGCAGCGCGGCGACCTGGCCACCGCGCGCGTCCTGCTGGCCGGCTACGACCCCGACGACCTGCGGTTCCACTGGCTGTTCGAGCCGCTGTGGCAACGCTTCCGCGCGCACTTCGCCTACGCCGCGGGCGACCGGGCGCTGGCGGCGGAGATCCGCGACCAGCTCGCCCCGCACCGCGGCCAGTGGCTGGTGGGCCTGTACGGCTGCGACCTCAGCGGCCCGGTGGACCTCTGGCTGGGCCTGGTCGACCTCGCCCTGGGCCGCTGCGCCGAGGCCGTGGCGGAGTTGACCGCCGCGCTGCGCTCGGCGGAGGCCATGCACGCCCGGCCGTGGGCGGAGGAGGTGCGCCGCCACCTGGAGGCCGCCACCGGCGAGCACGCCGCGCCCGCCAACGAGTTCCGCCGCGACGGTGACGTGTGGTCGTTGTCCTACAACGGTTCCACCGTTCGCATGCCGGACTCCAAGGGCCTGCGCGACCTGCACGTGCTGCTCGGCAACGCCGGGTCTCCCGTCCCGGCGGTGAGCCTGCTGGACCCGGAGGCGGCGCCGTCCGCGCGCCTGGGCGGCGACCCGGTCCTGGACGAGGAGGCCAAGGCCGCCTACCGCCGCCGCCTGGCCCGGTTGGACGACGAGATCGACAACGCCCCCACCGACGCCCGCGCGGCCGAGTTGGACCGCGAGCGCGCCGCCCTCCTGGACGAACTCCGCGCCGCCGCGGGCCTGGCGGGCCGCACCCGCCGCCTGGGCGACGAGGCGGAACGAGCCCGCAAAACGGTCACCGCGCGCATCCGCGACACCCTGCGCAAATTGGCCGAACGCCACCCGGAATTGGCGGCGCACCTGCGTGAACACGTTTCCACCGGCAGCACGTGCACGTACTCCGGGCCAGCGCGGTTCCGCCTCTAGCCGCACGCCGGCGAAACGCGACCGACCGATGACCGAGCGCTCCTAACATTCCTCGCAGGGAGGAATAAATGAGCGAAAAATCAGCGGTCGACGATTTTGTACCGGTCATCGACCTGTCGACCCGCACCACCCCCGGGGGCCGCCGGCGGATCGCCGAGGCCATCGGGAAGTCCTGCCGGCGCTCGGGCTTCTTCACGATCGTGGGCCACGGCGTCCCCCAAGACCTGGTGGACCGCATGCACCACGTCACCAACACCTACTTCACCCTGCCGGAAACGGAGAAGGACAAGTCCGCGAGCGTGGCGGGCGTCTCGGGCCTGCGCCGCTTCCTCGGCACGGCGGACACGCCACCGGGCCTCTACGAAGCCTTCGCGGCCCACGTCACCGGCGACCTGCCCGAAGACGAGCGAGCCGCGCTGGGCACCTACCCGGCGACGTGGAAAGTCGCCAACATCTGGCCCGACACCCCCGCGGCGTTCAAGGAGACCTGGCACGAGTACATGGCCGCCATGACCTCCCTGTCCGAGGACGTCATGCGCCTGTTCGCACTGGCCCTGGACCTGCCGGAGACGTTCTTCGACGAGAAGTTCGACCGGCACGTGTCCCTGCTGCTGGCCAACTTCTACTACCCGCAACCGGCCGTGCCGCCGTCGGGCCGGATCCGCCGCGAGTCGCACACCGACTGGGGCACCCTGACGATCCTCTACCAGGAGGACGGCCTGGGCGGCCTCCAGGTGCTCACCGACACCGGCGAATGGCGCGACCTGCCGGCGGTCCCCGGCAGCTTCGTGGTCAACATCGGCGACCTGATGGCCTTCTGGACCGGCGGCCGTTGGGCCTCCACCGTGCACCGGGTCGTCAACCCGGAACGGGGCGGCATCAGGTCCCGGATCTCGATCCCGTTCTTCCACCTGCCCAACCACGACACGTCGATCGAGCCGATCCACCCAACCACCGAGGACGCGGAATTCGACCGCGTCACCGTCGGCGAGTGGTTCTCCCACAAGATGCGCCAGACCTTCGCCCCCGAACTGCCGGCCTGACCACACGCGCCGCAGACGCTTTTGATCGGGCTATCAGCACGGGGAAGGGCGTCGGTTCGCCCGACTTGCGGGAACGAACCGACGCCCTTCCACCCCCAGGGCCTGCGCCCGTTTTTACTTGCGGTTGTAGAGCCGCATGGTCCAGGCGCCGAACACAATGGTGAACAAGGCGGCATACCCGCCGGTCCACATCATCGCGTCCCCGTCGAACTGCCCCGCCATCAACGCCCGCACCGCCTCGACCAACTTCGTGATCGGGTTGACGTTGACGAACGCCTGCAACCACCCGGGCATCGTCGTCGGACTGACATAAACGTTGGACAGGAACGTGAGCGGGAACAGGAACAGCATGCTCACGCCCATCACGGACTTCTCGCTGCGCATCATCAGCCCGAACATCGTCCACACCCACGAGAACGCGAACGAGAACCCGATCAGCACCGCGATCCCCAGCACCACGCCCACGAACCCGCCGTCCGGCCGGAACCCGATCACCAACCCGACGACCAGGATCACCAACGACGCCAGCGCGTAGCGCAGCAGGTCACCCAGGATGTAGCCCACCATCGGGGCGGGCCGCCAGATCGGCAGCGTGCGGAACCGGTCGAACACGCCCTTGCCGATGTCCGTGTTCACCGCGACACCGGTGTACATCGTGATCATCACGACGCTCGTGACCGTGATGCCCGGCAGCAGGTACTGGATGTACTCCCCCGGCGACCCGGCCAGCGCGCCGCCGAACAGGTAGGTGAACATCAGGATCATCATCACCGGGAACGCGGTGACGTCGAACAGCTGCTCCGGCACGTGCTTGATCTTCAGCACCGCCCGCCACCCGAAGGTCAGCGACGCGGACAACGCGCTGGGCCGGCGCGGCGTGGAGGACTCCAGCAGCAGCTCGGCCAAGTCCTGCGGCCGGGGCGCGGACAGGGCGGCCTCGGGCTCCTTGGTGACGGTCACGCCGCAACCTCCTTCTTCTTGTCGGTCAGGGCCAGGAACACCTCGTCGAGGCTGGGCTGACCCAGGGAGAAGTCGTCCACCGTGATGCCCTCACGGGCGAGCTGGGCCAAGGCCTCGGCGGCCTGCTCGGTGGCCCGACCGGACAGCCGCGCGGTCAGGGCGACCGGGTCGGCGTCCAGCAGCACGTCGGCGTCCAGCACGCGGGCCAGCAGGGCCCGCGCGGTGGGCCGCTGGTCGGCGTCGCGCAGCCGCAGGTGCACCGCGCCCACGCCGACGGACGCCTTCAGCTCGCCCTTGGTGCCCTCGGCGATGACCTTGCCGTGGTCGATCACCGCGATGCGGGAGGCGAGCTGGTCGGCCTCGTCCAGGTACTGCGTGGTCAGCAGCACGGTGGTGCCGTGCGCGACGACCGCGCGGACGATGTCCCACACCTGGTTGCGGCTGCGCGGGTCCAGGCCCGTGGTGGGCTCGTCCAGGAACAGCAGCTTCGGGGTGTTGAGGATGCTGGCGGCGATGTCCAGGCGCCGCCGCATGCCGCCGGAGTAGTGCTTGACCTGCTTGGCGGCGGCGTCGGTGAGGCCGAACGCGGCCAGCAGTTGGGCGGCGCGGTCCTTGGCGTGCCGGCGGGAGTGGCCCAGCAGGCGGCTGAGCAGGACCAGGTTCTCCGTGCCGGTCAGGTCCTCGTCCACCGACGCGTACTGGCCGGTCAGGCTGACCAGCGAGCGCACCTCGTCCGGATCGGCCCGGACGTCGTGCCCGAAGATCCTCGCCTCGCCGTCGTCGGGCCGCAGCAGGGTGGCGAGCATCCGGACGGTGGTGGTCTTGCCCGCGCCGTTGGGGCCGAGCAGGCCGTACACGGTCCCGGCGGGCACGGTGAGGTCGACGCCGTCCACCGCGCGGGTGTCGCCGAAGACCTTCACCAGTCCCGCTGTCTCGATCGCGTTCACGTGGTGTCCCCTCTCATGTGACGTAAGGCCGCAGGCCACGGGCCTCCCGCAGGGCGCACGCCCACCAGACGAGCTGGTCGAGCATGGCCGCCGCGGCGAGCCTGCGGGCCTCCGTGTCCATCGGGTCGGCGTCGCCCAGGTCGATGCCGACGGTGTTGCGCACTGTCATGACGTGCAATTCGGTGAAAACCGAGCGCAGTTGCTCGACGGCGTGCAGCCCGGCCGACCGGTAGCCGTAGGAGACGAACCCGGCGGGCTTGGCGTGCCACTCGTCGTAGGCGAAGTCGATCGCCTGCTTGAGGGAGGCGGGGAAGCTGCGGTTGTACTCGGGCGTGACGACGACGAACCCGTCGGCCCGCCCGATCCGCTCGGCGAAGCGCCGCACCTCGGCGGTCGGCTGCCGCGGGTAGTGCGCCGGGAAGTCGAACTCCGCGAGGTCGAGCACGTCGACCGCGCAGTCGCCCCGTCCCCCGGCCACCTCGGCGACCCACCGCGCGAAGGCGTCCCCGACCCGCCCTTCCCGCGTGCTGCCGACGACCACGGCGATCCGCACCGGCTGCATCCGCCACCTCCTCTCACCCAGGAGGCGCTAGACGGGGTGCCAGACGCCATCTAGCGGACCGCGAGACCACGCGAGAACGCAAAAGGGCCCCGCGCCGACCGGCGCGGGGCCCGAAGACCGAAAGGGGTCAGATCCGGCAGGTGTCCAACGAGCTGACCAGGATCGCCCGCGCCCCGACCTGCCACAGCTGGTCCATGATGAACGGCGCGTCGTCCCGCGGCACGAGCGAGCGCACGGCCACCCAGCCCTCCCGCGCCAACGGCGACACGGTCGGCGACTCGATGCCCGGCACCAGCTTGAACGCCTCCTCCTGCGCCGACACCGGGCAGTCGAAGTCCAGGATCACGTACCGCCGCGCGATCAGCACGCCCTGCAGCCGCCGGTGCAGGATCTCCACCGAGCGCACGGCGCCCGGCGTCTCCGCCACGGTGTCGCCCTGGATCAGCACGGCCTCGGACTTCAGGATCGGCTTGCCGAACGTCTCCAGGCCGGAGGTCTTCAGCGTGATGCCGGTCTCCACCACGTCCGCGATGGCGTCGGCCACGCCCAGCTCGACCGCCGTCTCCACGGCCCCGTCCAAGCGCACCAGCTTGGCCTTGATGCCCTGCTCGGACAGGTACTCCTCGACCAGGTTCGGGTAGCTGGTGGCGATCCGCTTGCCCTCCAGGCCCGCCTGGTCGCTGATCCCGCCGGGCTTGGACGCGAAGTAGAACGACGCCTTGCCGAACCCGAGCGGCAGGATCTCCTTGGCCGACACGCTGGAGTCCAGCAACAGGTCCCGGCCGGTGATGCCGACGTCGAGCGACCCCTCGCCGACGTAGACCGCGATGTCGCGCGGGCGCAGGAAAAAGAACTGCACATCATTCGCCGGGTCGGCCACGATCAGCTCGCGCCCCGACCGATGGACCCGGTACCCCGCCTCGGCCAGCATTTGCGCCGCGGGAGCACTCAGGGAGCCCTTGTTGGGCAGGGCGAAGCGAAGAGGAGCCATGGCCCGCAGTCTCCCACACCGCCGTGCACCGCCCTGACCTGGGGCCGGGGTTCCACGCAATGAGAAATGAATGGAAATCACACCATTCGCGACACGCCGGCAAAGCGTCAGAAAAGACGCCCCAAACGGGTGTGCGCGGTGAGCAGCCGGCCCAGTGCGAACGATGCCGCGATCGCCGCCGCCGCGACCGCGAACGCCTTGCCCTCCGCCGGCAGCGGAACCGGTCGGGCAGCCACGGCCAGCAGCACCAGCACCGGCCCCTGCACGACGAACGCCGCGAACGCCGACCGCGCCAACGCGCCCGCGAGCGCGCCGCCGCCGGTGAGCCGCCGCTGCGCCAGCCCGAGCAGCCACACCGAGCCGCCGACCACCAGCACCGACTCCACGACCGCGAGCACCAGCGCCTCCCACCGCCACCCGCCCAGGAACGGCCCGGACTGCCCGGACAGGTCCGACACCCCGGCCGCGACCGCCACCACCGGCACGGACGCGATCGCCGCGAACGCCACCACCCGGCAGGTCCGCCACATCCGCTCCGGCACGTGCGCCGCCAACCCGGCCCGCGCGCCGGCGATGCCCAGCCCGAACAGGGCGACCAGTTGCGGCCACCACCACACGTGCAGGTCCCCGACCTGGCCGCTGCGCGCCGGCACCCACAGCCGCACGGCGAATGTGGACACCGCCACCCCCGCCGTCACCGCGACCAGGTGCCCGGTGGTCAGCGTCGAGGGCGTGTCCGAGGGCCGCCCGACCGCCGCGTAGACCAGGGAGAACAGCAGGAGGATCGCCACGAACCACAGCGAGCCGGAGTCCAGCAGCGGGTCGCGGTGGGTGAAGACCCACCACGGCGACACGTCGTGCCCGGCCGCCCGGTAGGCCACCCACAGCGACAGCGGCCACACCAGCAGCGCCGACGCCACCCACGGGATCCCCAGGCGCACCAAGCGTTCCCGCGCGAACCGGGCCCGGCCCTTGCGGGCCAGCGAGCCGGGCGTGAACAGCCCGGACAGCAGGTAGAAGGTGCCCATCAGGAACAGTCCCGACGGTCCGAGGACCGCCGCCAGCACGGCTTCCACGCGGGGCGCGAAGGTGACCTCGTTGACCTCGTCGTAGGGCCACCCGCCCACGGCGGAGTACCCGAGCAGCGCGTGCCCGCCGATCACCCAGGCGACGAGCAGCACCTTCAGGTTGTCCACCGCGGCCAGTCGCGACCGCTGTCCCACCTGCGCGGTCATCGGTCAAAGGTAACGCCGGAGCGCCCACTCAGGCGATGGCCGTGAGGGCTTCGACCAGTTCCGGCCCGTCCAGCAGGACGCGGTCGTTGTGGTCGGCTCCGGGCACCTCGACGGTCCGCGCGCGGGCGGCCTCGGCGACGGCCCGGCTCTGCTCCGGCGGCACGACCGTGTCGGCGCCGCCGTAGACGACGGTCACCGGCGCGGTGGTCGCGGAGACGTGCTCGCGGGTCGGGAACCGGTCCAGCAGCAGCCACCGCACCGGCAGGAACGGGTAGTGCACGCGGCCCACGTCGGCCAGCGCGGTGAACGGCGAGCGCAGCACCAGGCCGGCGGGCGGGTGCTCGGTCGCCAACTCCGCCACCACCGCCGACCCGAGGCTCTCGCCGAAGTACACGACCCGGCCGGTCAGGAACGCGCGGGCGGCGCGGATGTCGCGCGCCAGGCCCTCCTCGGTCGGCGAGCCGGGGTTGCCGCCGTAACCCCGGTAGTCCACCAGCAGCACGGACAGCCCGCGCGCGGTCAGGGCGCGGGCCAGCGGGACGCGCAGGGACCGGTTGCCCGCGTTGCCCGGGGCGACCAGCACGGTGGCCCGCGCGCCGGCGACCGGGAAGTGCCAGGCGGTCAGGTCCAGGCCGTCGGAGGTGGTGAGGGTGACGTCCCGGCCGCCGGGCAGGACGTCGCCCGCGGCCGGCAGCGGCCCGCCGGTCGGCAGGTAGACGAGCTTGCGCTGGAACGCGAACAGACCGCCGAGCACCACGGCCACGATGGTGACGGCCACCGCGAACCGGATCAACACCCGCCTGCGCACCGCTCCATGATGAACCGGCTCCGGCGGACCGGCCGCGATGCGCCGGATTCGGTGAGCCGGCTCCGGCGGGCCGGCCCCGATGTGCCGGCTTTGGTGAGCCGGCTTCGGGTTGCGGCCTCGACCGGGACCGCCCGCGCGCCGCCCACTACCCTGTTTCGCCGATTGGCGGTGAGTGCCGTGAACACTGGCTTCCTGGACCGGATCGCCCGCGCGATCGAGGCGGACGAGCGCGCCGCCGTGGCCGCCGCCCGTGTCGAGCCGCGGTACCCGTACCGGCTGGCCGACGACCGGTTCGTGGTGACCGGCACCGCGTTGCCCGAGGTCGGCACGGCGGTGCGGCTGGGCGGTGTGCGCGGGCTGGTCACGCGGGTGGACGCGCGGACGGTGGTGGTCCGGTTCGAGGAGCCCGTGCGGCCGCCGCGGACCGGGGTGCTGGAGCCCGCCGTCGCGTCGTTCGCGGCGCAGCGCGCGGCGTTGGCCGCCCTGCGCGGGCACCGGCTCCTGGCGCCGCTGTCCGAAGGCCGGGTCGCGTCGTTCACGCCGGCCCCGGACGCTCCCGCCGGACTCGACGCGGACCAGCGGGAAGCGTTCCGCCGCGGGGTGGCCGTCCCCGACCTGCTGGTGGTGCTCGGCGAGCCGGGCAGCGGGAAGACCCGGCTGGCGCGCGCCTTGACCGGCCACGGTGTGTCCACTGTGGACGACGCTCACCGCCTCGGCCTGCCGGACCTGGTGGCCCGGCTGGTCAACGTCGATCGGGCGGTGCTGCTGGGCGACGGCGGAGTGCCCGCCGAGCTGGCCGCGCGGCTGCCGGACCGCAACGTCGTGCGGTTGGGCCGCCGGCGGACGGCCCCGCCCGAGATCGCCGAGTTCTGCGCCCGCCTGCTCGGCGGGGACCCGGCGGCGGTGGCCCGGCCCGCGCGCCGCGACGACGTGTTCGCCGGTCCGCTCGCGTTCGTCGACACCTCCGGCCTGCCGGAACGGCGGCGGCGGGAACGTCCCGCGCGGCGGCGCGACCGCGGCCGGCCCGGCTTCTACAACCCGGTCGAGGCGAACCTGCTCGCCCGGCTCGCCGCGCACTACGAGGCGACCGGGCGCGACTGGGCGGTGGTCGTCCCGTACGCCGCGCAGGCGGAGGAGGTGACCGCGCGGATCGTGGCGATCGTCGGGCCGCACGCGCGGGTCGGGCGCAACGTCGGCGCGGAGGACTTCCGCGGCGGCGACCGGCAGGTGGTCCTCTACGGCTTCACCCGCGACCGGGCGGACCTCCGCCGCACCGGCGCGGCGCTGGCGGCCACGCGGGCGGCCGAGCAGCTGGTGCTGGTCGGCGACCTGCCGGCGCTGTCCCGCGAGTCCCCGGTCCTGGCGCTGCCCGAAACCCGCGCCCACGACGAAGTCCTCGCCGCCCTCACGACCCGCCGGGCATGACCGCCCCGGGACGCCCCCTCACGACCCGCCCGGGGTGACCAGGCCCGTCTCGTAGGCCGCGATCACCGCCTGCACCCGGTCGCGCAGCCCCAGCTTGGCCAGGATGCGCGCGATGTGGGTCTTCACCGTCGCCTCCGACAGGTGCAGCCGGCCCGCCAGCTCCGCGTTGCTCAACCCGCGCGCCAACATCCCCAGCACCTCCAGCTCGCGCGGCGTCAGCGCGGCCAGGTCGCGGTGGACCGCCGGGGTCCCCGCGTCGTCCCGGTGCGCGAACCGCTCCACCAGCCGGCGGGTGATGGTCGGCGCGAGCAGCGCGTCCCCGGTGCGGACCAGGCGCACCGCCGACACCAGGTGCTCGGGCGTCACGTCCTTGAGCAGGAACCCGCTCGCCCCGGCCGCCAGCGCCGCGTACACGTAGTGGTCCAGGTCGAACGTCGTCAGCATGATCACGCGCGGCTCGTCGGGCCGGCCGGCGAGGATGCGGCGGGTGGCCTCCAGGCCGTCCAGCTCGGGCATGCGGATGTCCATCAGCACCACGTCGGGCCGGGTGCGCCGGACCGCCGCCACGGCCTGCTCCCCGTCCGCCGCCTCGGCCACCACGTCGATGCCGTCGGCGGACAGGATCATCCGGAAACCGGTGCGCACCAGGACCTGGTCGTCGGCGACCACGACCCGCGTCACGTCCCCTCCAGCGGGATCAGGGCCCGCACCCGGTAGCCGCCGGTCGGGCGCGGACCGGTGTGCAGGGTGCCGCCGTAGACCGACAGCCGTTCGCGCAGCCCGATCAGGCCGCGCCCGCTGCCGGCCGCGCCGGTGGGCTTGCCGCCGGTGTCGGCGACCTCCACGGACAGGTGCTCGGGCGTGTACTCGACGGTGACCGTCGCCGACGCGCCCGACGCGTGCTTCACGGTGTTGGTCAACGCCTCCTGCACCACCCGGTACGCGGCCAGCCCCACCCCGCTGGGCACCGGGCGCGGGTCGCCGGCCACCGTCAGGCCCACCGGCATGCCCGCGCCGCGCATCCGGCCGACCAGGTCGTCCAGGCGGTCGATGCCGGGCTGCGGCGCGAGGTCGTCGGCGGCCGGGCCGTCCGGGGTGAGCAGGCCCATCACGTGCCGCAGCTCGGCCATCGCCGAGCGGCCCGCCGCCTCGACCGCCAGCAGCGCGTCGCGGGCCTGGTCGGGCGCGGAGCCCATGACCTTGCGGGCCGCGCCGGTCTGGATGACCATCACGCTCACGTTGTGCGTCACCACGTCGTGCAGCTCACGGGCGATGCGGGCGCGTTCCTGCTCGACGGCCCGGCGCAACGCGTCGCGCTGTTCGCGCTCCATGACCGACAGGCGGGTGCGGCGCTCGTCGGCGCGCAGCTTCCACGTGCGCAGCCCGTTGGCGGCCAGCACCAGCGGCACGACCACCAGCAGCGGCACGTACTCGTTGGGCACGGTCGGCAGGACCGGGTGCTCGGGCAGCCACACCGCGAGCACCGCCAGCGGCAGGGACGCCAGGGTCGCCACCCGGTACGGGCTGTACGCGGCGGCGGTGTAGGCGGCGATGACGCACGCGTAGAACGTCAGCCGCGGCGCGTCCGGCACCAGCAGGCCGACGGCGACGACCACCCACAGCACGGCCAGCGGGTACCGGCGGCGCAGCACCAGCGCCAGCGACGCGACCAGCGCCACGAGCACCGCGCTGACCTCCGAGCCCGCGTACGCCGACGGCGGCTCGCCGACGCGCACCACCACGTCCGGCGGCGGCGCCGGGGGCGCCATCGGACCGGGTGGGAACAGCCCGACCGGCGCGTCGAAGTCGGTGATGTTCAGCGCGAAGTCCAGCGAGGCCGCGCACAGCACCAGCGCCACCGCGACGTCGAAGACCAGGCTGCGGCGACCGGGCCGCGGCAGCGGTCCGGTGGGGCGCGCCACCAGGGCCGCCCACGCGCGCAGTCGGTCGATCACCGGCCCATTCTGTCCGACGCGCCCCGCCACGACACCCCTCCGGAGGTCTCCCCGCCGTACGACCCTCGACTACATCGCGCGGAGGACACGGTGTCGAGTACTCCCGACGCGGTACCGGAAATGCCCCCGGCGACCGACGTGCCCGCCCCCGCCCGGCTCCTAGCGTCCCCGGCACCGAAATCTCCGGGGTAAGGGGAGCGATGTCCACACCGCTGATCGAACTGCGCGACGTCACCCGCGGGTACGAGAACGGCCCACCCGCGCTGCGGGACGTGTCGCTGACCGTGCGGGAGGGCGAGGCGGTGGCCGTGCTCGGGCCGTCGGGCAGCGGCAAGTCCACCCTGCTCAACCTGGTCGCGGGCCTGGACCGGCCGGACGAGGGCACGGTCACCGTGGCCGGTACGCGCGTGGACGGGCTGGGCGAGGCGGGCGCGGCCCGGTACCGGCGGACCGGCGTCGGCATGGTGTTCCAGTTCTTCAACCTGCTCGACGACCTGACCGTGCTGGAGAACGTGGTCCTGCCCGCGCGGCTGGCCGGGACCGGCCGGGCCGACGCCCGGCGGCGCGCCACCGGGCTGCTGGAGCGGCTGGGCATCGCGCGGCACGCCGCCGCCCACCCGGGCCGGCTCTCCGGCGGTGAGCGGCAGCGGGTGGCGGTGGCGCGGGCGCTGGTGAACCGGCCGCCGCTGCTGCTGGCCGACGAGCCGACCGGGGCCCTGGACAGCGCGGCCGGCGCGGACGTCGCGGACCTGCTGGTCGAGCTGAACGCGGACGGGCAGACCGTGGTGCTGGTGACGCACGACCTGGAGCTGGCGCGGCGCTGCACCGCCCGGACCGTGCGGCTGGTCGACGGCCGGGTGGCGCTGGACGAGGTGACGGCCCGGTGAGCGCCCTGCTGAGCCTGATGCGCTCCGGGGTCACCCGGCGGCGCGTGCAGTCGGCGGTCATCGGGCTGGCGGCGATGATGTCGGTGACCGCGGCGCTGCTGGGCGGGTCGCTGCTGGTGGTGTCGTCCGCGCCGTTCGAGGACGCGTTCGCCGCCCACCGGGGCGCGCACCTGTCCGTCGAGTTCACCGCGACGGCGGCGGAGGCGGCGGCCACCGCGGGCACGGCGTCGGCGTCCGCCGGTCCGTTCCCGACCGCGTCGTCGGCCGTGCGCGCCGACGGGATCGACCTGCCGCCGGTGACCGTCGTGGGCCGCGCCGACCCCGGCGGGCCGGTCGACCGGCTGACCCTGGTGGACGGCGAGTGGGCGGACGGCCCGGACGAGATCGTCGTGGCGACCTCGTTCCCGATGACGGGGTTCGTCGGCAGGCGGGTGACGCTCACCGACCTGCCCGGCTCTCCGTCGCTGGAGGTCGTCGGCGTGGCCCGGTCGGTCACGCGCACCGCCGAGGCGTGGGTGGCGCCGGCCGTGCTCACCGCGCCGCAGGGCCACCAGGTGCTGTACCGGCTGGCCGCGCCGCTGGAGGTGGACAGCGCTCTCTCGGCGATCACGGCGGCGGTGCCGCCGGACGCGGTCGCGGGCTCGCGGTCGTGGTTGACCGCGAAGCGGGAGGCCGTGCGGGAAAGCGCTCTGTTCGTGCCGTTCCTGGTGGCGTTCGGCGTGCTCGGGCTGGTGATGTCGGTGCTGGTGGTGGGCAACGTCGTCGCGGGCGCGGTCGGGTCCGGGGTGCGGCGGATCGGGGTGCTCAAGGCGTTGGGGTGCACGCCCGGCCAGGTGGTGTGGGCGTACGTCGGGCAGGCGCTCGTGCCGGCGGTCGTCGGTGTCGCGCTGGGTGTGGTCGCGGGCAACCTGCTGGCGATCCCCGTGCTGGGGCAGACCGAGGAGGTCTACGACGCGGACCTGTCCGTGCCGCTGTGGATCGACGTCGTGGTGGTCGTCGGCGCGCTGGGCGTGGTGACCGCGACGGCGTGGGTGAGCGCGCTGCGGGCCGGGCGGCTGCGGACCGTGGACGCGCTGGCCGTGGGGCGCACGGGCGCCACGCGGGGCCGTTCGGCGCTGCGGTGGTTCGGCGGGCTGCCGTTGCCGCTGGCGCTGGGCCTGGCCCGGCCGTTCGCGCGGCCGGCGCGGGCGTTCGGGATGGTGGCGGCGGTCGTGTTCGGCACCGCCGCCGTCACGTTCGCCCTGGGGTTGGGGATGTCGCTGGGCGTGATCCAGGGGGCGCGGGACTACGACACGTCCGACGTCACCGTGGGGCGGGAGGGTCCGCCGCGGCCCGGCGCGGTCGATCCCGACCCGGCGGTGGTCGGCGCGGCCATCGCGGCGCAGGCGGGCACGGACCGGTACTTCGGCTTGGCGCGGACGGAGGTCACCGTGCCGGGCATGGCCGGGTTCTCGCAGGTGTTCGCCTACGACGGGGACGCGAGCTGGGGCGGTCACCCGATGATCGCCGGGACTTGGTACTCGCGGCCCGGCGAGGCCGTCGTGCCGACCGCGTTCCTGACCGCGACCGGGAGCCGGATCGGGGACACGGTCACCTTGCAGCACAAGGGGGAAGCGGTCCCCGTGCGGATCGTGGGCGAGCTGTTCGACACCCGGCACGACGGTCTGGCGGTGTACGCGGACGCGGCGACGTTCCCGGGGCTGAAGGCGGGGACGTTCTTCGTGGCGGTGAAGGCGGGTGTGGCTGTTCAGTCCTATGTGGACGGCTTGAACGCGGCGCTCGGGTCGGCTTCGCGGGCGCGGCCCAGTGACGCGGGGCAGATGAGCGACACGATCGTGGTGATCGGCGCCCTGACCGCGCTGCTGACGTTGATGCTGGTGGCGGTGTCGGCGATGGGCGTGCTGAACACGGTGCTGCTCGACACGCGGGACCGGGTGCGGGACCTGGGCATCCACAAGTCGTTGGGCATGACGCCGCGGCAGACCATGGCGCTGGTGGTGTCGTCGGTGGGCGTGGTCGGTGTGGTGGGCGGCGGGCTGGGAGCGCCGTTGGGGGTGGCCCTGCACGACCGGATCGTGCCCGCGATGGGCCGGGGGGCGGGGACCAACCTGCCGGCGGCGGCGTTCACCGTGTACTCGCCGTGGGTGCTGGCGGGGTTGGTGGCCGGCGGGGTGGTGATCGCCGTGCTGGGCGCGCTGCCACCCGCCGGGTGGGCCGCGCGGACCCGGACGGCCACGGCACTGCGCACGGAGTAGGCGGACGGGAAGCCGGCCGGCCCGCTCGGAGTGCCCGGCCCGCGGGCCGGCGCGCAGAAGCCCGACAGCGAGCCGGGAGTCAGCCGGTGGGCAGCAGTTCCCGGCCCCGGTCGTGCCACCACGCGTCGAAGGCCGGGCTGCACCCCTCGCGGGCGGCGTACGCGGCCAGGACCCGGGCGTGGATCTCCTCCACGTGCGCCGCCACCACCGTGTCCGGCCGGTAGTACAGCCGCAGCTCCTGCCACAGCGGCTGGTCCTCCAGTGCCCGCACGGCGATGCTGCCCGGCCGGTCGCGGCTGGTGGCCAGGGCCGGGGCGACGGCGAGCTTGGCGTGCACCAGTTCCAGCATCGTGGCCAGGCAGTGGGTGCTGTGCGGTTGGCGCAGCACCAGGCCGTGCTCCCGGCAGGTCCGGCTCAGGTACGCCGACCACCGCGTCGTGCCGGGCGGTTCGTCCACCCACGGGTGGTCCAGGACGTCGGCCAGCGCCACCGGTCCCGGCCGCACCGCCGGGTGGTCGTGGGCCATCGCCACGAACACCGGCTCGGCCGGGTGCACCAGGACGCTGGCCACGCCGGGCGGGGTGGTCGTGCCGGGCAGCGGCGGCCGGTAGACCAGCGCGAGGTCCAGCTCGCCGATCGCGACCTTCTCCACGCTGATCCGGTCGTCGGTGTCCTCCACCAGGTGCACGTCCGCGCACCACGGCTGCTCCCGCAACCACCGGCTGACCACGACGTGCAGGAACCCGCAGTACCCGCCCACCCGCAGCGGGTCCGACGGGTTCCCGCGCCGCGACCACTCGGCGACCCGGTCGGCGATCGCGCCCATCCCGCCCAGCACGACGCGGGCCTGCGCCAGGACGTCGGTGCCCAGCGGGGTGGGCAGGCAGCCGTACTCGGTGCGGAAGAACAACGCGCCGCCCAGGCTGTGCTCGATCCGCTTGAGCAGCCCGGACAACGCCGGCTGGGACATCCCCAGCAGGCGGGCGCCCCGGGTGAGGCTGCCGGTGTCGTCGATCGCGATCAGCGCGCGCAGGTGCCGCACTTCCAGCTCCACGGGCCACTCCCCTGCTCCACGTAGGCGCGGCGGCTGGCGCGACCGTACCGCCGCCGCGCGCACGTGAGGAAGGGGTCGGCTACGGCTTGGCCGATTCCAGCGTGTACTGGCCGGACCCGCTGTAGGAGCGCAACTGCCAGCGGTAGCGGCCGGCCGTGCCCGTGTAGGTGACCTTCTCGGTGGACGTCGGGCCGGTGCCGGACGCGACCGTGCGCCAGGCCGTGCCGTTCCACTTCTGGAGGTAGAGGTCGAAGTCGGTGTTCGCCGGGCCGGTGAGGCACGCCTTGTGCGCGCCGGCCGCGGCTTCGTAGTAGCCGGACTTCGGTTCGACCGCGGTGCCCTGGGAGGTCAGGGTGCCGGTGCTCGCGGTGCCGCAGCCGCCGGGCGGCGGTCCGCCGTCGGAGGTCACCAGCGTGACGCCGTAGCGCTGCAGGATCTCCGGCACCGGCTGGAAGTAGGTCGTGGCCGCGCCGCCCTTGCAGTCGCCGGAACCGCCGGAGGTCACGCCCTGGGCCTGGTTGCCGGAGATGGCCGACCCGCCGGAGTCGCCGGGTTCGGCGCAGGCCGTGGTCTCGATCGCCTGGTAGACCTTGCCGATGGACGGCCCGTAGTCGACGGTCGCGTTGCGGGAGCGGATGGTGCCGCAGTGCCAGCCGGTCGTGCCGCCGGACCGGCAGATCGACGCCCCGACCGGCGCCTCCTCCGCGCCCGCGACGGCGACCCGGCCGCCGTTGTGGTCGTTGACCGCGCCGACCGGGGTGTTGCCCGCGTCGGTGCGCACGAACGCCATGTCGTCCACGGGGAAGCTGGACCCCTCGAACCGACCGCCGGGCTGGGTGGTCGTCTCGCCGACGTCGCCGCAGTGCCCGGCCGTGATGAACCCGCCGACCACGGAGAACCCGACCGAGCACCCGTACTGGCTGGTCCAGTACCGGTTCCCGCCCACCACGTCGATCAGCGGCCGGGCCCGCTCGGTGCTCTCGACCAGCCGCACCGCCCGCGCGTCCGCGCCGCTGCGCGCGACCCACGCGGCGACGGCGTCCCGCGTGCCGGGCCGGTGCTTGACCACCACGACGTTCGCGGCGGCGTCCACGTGCCAGCCGGGCACCCCGTCGGGCGCTTGGCCGGCGACCCCGTCGAGCTGCTCCTTGGCCCGGTCCAGCTCCGCCTCGGACCGTTCGACGACCCGGGCCACCCCACCGGCCGCCCGCACCTCGTCCGCGAGCCGCCCGTCGGTGACCCCGACGACGAGCACCCGCGCCCCGGCGTCGAACCAACTCCCGCCGAACCCGTCCCCCAACGCCCCACGCACACCCCGGTCCACCCCGGCCGCGACCCGTTCGGCGGCGAGCAGCGCGAGCGGGTCGGCGACCCCGAGATCCCGCTGGATGGCCGACAACATCCGCCCTTCCCCGGCCGCCGCGGGCACGCCACCCACCAACCCGGCCACCACGACCCCGACCACCGACACGACCACAGGCGACGACCGCAACCCGAACACGCGACTCTCCTCACGACGCAGGGAACCCCGGCACGGCGCAGGACCAGCCGGTTCCCCGGAACGTAAGCGCGCCCCCACCGCCCGGGTACCTCACAGCTGCCCATAGCACCGCCGGCGCCGGCCCGCCGCGGGTGTTTGTGCCGGTCACGGGCGGGTAGCCGGGGGTCATGGGTGATGAACGGATCCGGTCCGAGCAGCAGGAAGACGTCGAGCGCGCCGACGGTGGCCCGGAGGAGCACGCGCGCGACGCCATCCAGGTGACCACGCCCGGCGGCGGCGGCGAGCCGGTGGACGACGAGCCGGACGAGGTCGCCCTGGACGCGGGCACCGCCTACTCCGGCGGCCCCGAGGAGCAGGCGCTGCACATCGAGCAGCGCGAAGCGGGCGGCGGACGGGTCGACCGGCCCACCTCCGGCTACGTCGAGGACCGGACCGGCGAGTGAGGGCGCACGGCCGGTAGCGCGGGTGGCTGGAGGGACCACCGGGCCAAGGTGAGCGCGTCCGCGGGCGGGATGTCCCGGACGCGGTAGGCGTGCACGCCGGCGGCTGTGGCGAAGGTCAGGGTGGCCAGGTCGTTGCGGCGTTGGAAGGGTGACCGGGTCAGCTGCCACCCGACCACGCCCTCCCGCCGCAGCACCACCGTGCGCCGGGCGAACGTGCCGGACCGCATGACCACGACATCGCCGTCCACGCCGTGCCCCAACGCCCGATAAGCGTCGAAAGCCAGCCACACACCGGCCGCCGACGCCACCACCCCCAGCGCCACCGCCGCGTACGCGAACACCGGGGCCGGCACGCCGAGGGCCCCGACCGCGAGCACCGGCGGCACCACGACCAGCGGCACCCGCCCCAGCCGACGCCGCAAAGCCGCCACCGGGTGCCGCCGCAGGGCCACCGGGTGCCGCCGCGCGGTATCCACCGGGTACCGCCGCGCAGCATCCACCATATGCCGTCGCGGATCCGACACCGGCCGCCGCCGAAGGGCCACCGCGGGACCGCCCACCACCGTCAACGCCACCCGCCACGCCGACGCCACCGGCGCGGGCGGCAGCAGCGCCGACCCGGCGGCCGACGAACGGTCCTCGGCCGTGCCCACCCCCACCGCGATCACGTTCGTCCGCGCCGCGCCCACCAGCCGCAACAGCAGCGGCTCGGTCACCTGCACGCCCCGCACCCGCGCCCGGTCCACGGTCAGCGACCGCGTGGTCAGCAGCCCCCGCCGCACCCGGAACGCCTCCCCCACCCGGGACAGCCGGAAGTCCCACCACGTCTCCACGAACCACGCCGTCGAACCGCACGCCCCCAGCACGACCACCGAGGCCACCAACGCGAGCACCGCCACCCACCCGGGCAGACCGGCGAACCAGGCGTACACGCCCCGCACGAACCCCAGTTCGTACGGCTCGACCCCGAACGCGTCCACGACCCGGTACGCACCACCCAGGGCCACCCCGACCCCGCCGACCGACCAGAACGTCAACGGCCCGTACTTCAGCCACGCGCGGTCCACCACGGCCAGTGGCTCCTCACGCCCCGACGGCCACAGGCGGTCCCGCAACGCCGATGCCCGCGCCCGGGTCACGCCGTCCAGCCGCAGCCGGCCCTCCCCCGTCGACACCTCGACCGCGGCCAACCCCAACACCCGGTGCACGGGCCGCGCGACGACGTCCACGCCCCGGATCCGGTCCACCGCCGCCGTCCGCACCCGCCGGAACACCAGCCCCGACCGGACCTCCACCCCGGCCGCCGTGACGCGGTACCGCGTGGTCGCCCACCGCAGCACCACCACGCCCGCCACCACCAGCGAGGTCACCACCAGGCTCGCCAGCGTGATCACCGCCGCCGGCGTCACGCCGTCCAGCAGCACCACCCCGAGCGCCGCGACCAGCGGCCCGACCACCCACGACACCCCGACCAGCACCAACCTGGGGTGCAGCCGCTCCCACCCGGTCACGTCGCGTCACCCCCGTGCCGCCGCACGGCCTGCGCCAACTCGTCCACCAACCGCTCGGCCACCGCCCGGTCCAGCCCCTTGATGGTGACCGCGCCCGCCGTGGACGCGGTGGTGAGCGTGACCCCGGTCAACCCGAACGCCTGTTGCACCGGCCCGCGCAGCGTGTCCACGGTCTGCACCCGCGCCAACGGCGTGACCCTCCACTTCTGCCACAGCCACCCGCTGCGCGCGTAGACCACGTCCTCGGTGACCTCCCACCGGTGCACCCGGTACCGCCACCGCGGCATCACCACCACGTACACCAGACCGACCACACCGGACACCACCGCCAACGGTCCGAACAGGAACCGCGTCGGCGGGATCGTCAACGCGAGCACCCCGAACACCACCACCGGCGGCAACGCCCACAGCGACCCCACGGCCGTCCACCACCCGATCGCCCGGCGGTCCAGCCGGTGCCGCGGCGGCCGGAGCCCCGCTTCCCCAGTCCACAACGGACTCCTGCCTCCCCTGGTCGCCAACGCGTTCGACGCTAGGTCCGCGCGCGGTCGTCCCGGGACGACCGACCGGTGGACCCGGCCGTCCGTCGACCGGTGGACACCGGCGGGCGACCCGGCTCTGGTAGGACTGGGCGCGTGTCCGAACCGGGAACGGCCGTCGCGCCGCAGCGCCGACTGGTCCTGCGGGACCTGTACTTCGCGGTGTCCTACCTGGTCACGGCCGTGCTGGTGCTGGACACCGCGGCCGTCGTGCCGCTGACCGCGGGTGCGGTCTGGTACGTGGTCGCGGGCCGGCCGCCGATGGCGGTGGAGGACCGGCGCAACGGCGTGTTCGCCGGTGTCCTGTTCGGACTGTTCGCCGTGGCCGTGCTGCTCAAGCCGGTCAGCGGGTTCGCGCTGTTCGCGGTCGTGCCGATGCTGTTGATGACCCTGCCCACCGCACCCGCGCTGGTCCTGGCGACGGTCGGCAACCTGCTGCCGGCGCTCGTGGTGTGGTGGCGCTTCGGCGCGGGCCCCGAGCTGCGGGGGCTGCTGCCGATCACCGCGCTGGGCATCGCCGTCTCGACCCTGATGGGCCTGTGGATCACCAGGGTCGTCCGCCAGAACCGCGAACGCGCCGCGCTCATCGACGAGCTGCGCCGCAACCGCGCGGAGGCCGCCCGCCTGTCCCGCGCGGCGGGGGTGGCCGCCGAACGCGAGCGCCTGGCCCGCGAGATCCACGACACCCTGGCGCAGAGCCTGACCAGCGTCGTCGGCCTGATCGACGCGGCCGAGTCCGACCCGCGCGCCGACCGCGCCCGGCTGCTCGGGCTGGCCCGAGCAGCGGCGGAGGACGGCTTGGCGGAGGCGCGGCACTTCGTCGCCGCCCTCAGCCCGCCGGCCCTGCGCGGCGGGTCGCTGGCCGACGCCCTGCGCCGCCAGGCCGCCGGGCCGGGCGTCGAGTTCGAGGTGGAGGGCGCGGAGGTGCCGCTGCCGATGGCCACGCGGGTCGTGCTGCTGCGGGTGGCGCAGGAGGCGATGGCCAACGCCCGCAAGCACGCCGGCGCGACCCGCGTCGGGCTGACCCTGGTGTTCGGGGAGGGCGAGGTCGAGCTGGCGGTCGTGGACGACGGGCGCGGGTTCGACCCCGACGCCGCGACGGGCGGGTTCGGCCTGGCCGGGATGCGGTCCCGGGTCGAGGAGGTCGGCGGCGGCCTCACCGTCACCACGGCCCCGGGCGAGGGCACGATGATCACGGCCACCGTGCCGGCGGGGAGCGCGCGATGACCACCACGGTCCTGCTGGCCGACGACCACCCGGTGGTCCGCGAGGGCCTGTCGGCGATGCTGGAGGCGGCGGACGTCGAGGTCGTGGGCCGGGCCGCGTCCGGCGCGGAGGCCGTGGCGCTGGCCGTGCGGGCGAAGCCGGACGTGGTCCTGATGGACCTGCGCATGCCGGGCGTGGACGGCGTCGAGGCGACCGCGCGGATCGTGGCGGAGGTGCCGGGCACGCGGGTCGTGGTGCTGACGACGTACGAGAGCGACGCGGACATCCTGCGCGCGGTCGAGGCGGGGGCCGCCGGCTACCTGTTGAAGGGCGCTTCGCGGGTGGAGCTGGTGGCGGCGATCCAGGCGGCGGCGCGCGGCGAGACGGTCCTGTCGCCTTCGGTGGCGCAGGTGCTGTTCCGCGCGCGGACACCCCGGCCCCAGGCGTTGTCCGGCCGGGAGCGCGAGGTGTTGGCGCTGGTCGCGCGGGGGTTGAGCAACGCGGAGATCGGCCGCGAGCTGTTCATCGCGGAGGCCACGGTGAAGACGCACCTGCTGCGGTCGTTCAAGAAGCTCGACGTGTCCGACCGCACGGCCGCCGTCATGGCCGCCGTCGAGCGCGGGTTGCTGTCGTAGGGGTCAGCGGTCGAAGACCACCACCTCGTACCGGTCGGCGGCGGGCGGGAAGCCGGTGTCGAACTTGGCGTTGACGACGGCCAGGCGGTTGCCGTGCTTGGCGATGGTCGCGGGGACCCGGAAGTGGGGGCTGGTCGTCGTCTTGACGACCTCGCCGGTGCTCAGGTCGGGGCTCAGGTCGATCTCGACCACGGTGTTCAGGAAGTTCAGCACGGCCCACAGCCGGCCCGATCGCAGGAGGATGCCATCCGCGGAGGGCACGCTGACACCGGCGATCGTGGCGCTCGCGCCGGTCTTCGGGTCAACGGTGTTCAGGACGCCGTTGGTGGTGTGGGCCACGATCAGGGTGCGGCCGTCCGGGGTGGCGGCGATGCCGTTGTTGTTGAACTGGCCACCGGTGTCGGCGGCCGGGCCGGACAGCGCCAGGGTCTCGTGCGGACCCAGGCCGGTCGGGGTGAACGGCACGAAGTAGAGCCTGGGGTGGAAGGTGTCGGTGAACCACGCGCCCCGGTGGGTGACGGCCACGTCGTTGACCAGCGACGTGCCGGGGGCGGCGAACTGGTAGGTGGCGACCGTGTCGCCCGTGTCCAGGTCGTAGACGTGCGCGTTGCCCTGGAACCCGCCGGCGACGAACAGGAGGTGACGCGCCTCCTCCACCGTCATGCCCACGGCCATCCGGGAGCCGTTCGGCACGTCGATGAACAGCTCCGCGGTGCCGGCCCGCAGGTCGCCCCGGTAGATGTCGCCCGCGAACAGGTCGCCGGCGTAGAAGGTCGTGCCCCTGCCGGTGGCGATGCCCTCCGCCGAGGTGGCGCCGGGCAGCACGATGACCTCCTCCGCCTGCTCGGCGGTCGCGACCGCCGGGGAGAGGGCCACGAGCAGCGCGGCCACGACCAGGATGCGTCCGGGTGATGCGCTCATCCCGGCAGTGTGCGCCGCCGGACGGAGCAGGCGGATGGGCCGAAAGGCCCCCGGTCAGCACGCCTCCACCAGCAGGCCCATCGACTGGGCGCGCAGCACCGTGGAGAGCCGGTCGGTGGTGCCGAGCTTGCGGTAGACGTTCTGGAGGTGGCGGTGGACGGTCCGGGGTGAGATGTCCATGCGGCGGGCGATGGCCTCGGCGGTCAGGCCCTGCGCGAGGACGGTCAGGACCTTGTGCTCGCGCTCGGTGAGGCCGTGGTCGGGGACCGTGCCCGCCCAGGTCGTGCCGGCGCGGTCGAACAGGCCCGGTTCGCAGGCGTCCAGCAGGGCGCGGGCCTGGTCCCACTCGCGGCGCTCGCGCTCGGGCCGGTCGGCCTGGCGGAACAGCGCGGCGGCGATGACCCTCGCCCGGCCGGCCTGCACCGGGTGGTGCGCCTTCTCCAGCAGGTCGGCGGCCTGGGCGGCGGCGGTCGCGGCCTCGACGGGGTCGGTGTGGCGCAGGGCGGCGGCCTGGGCGAGCCGGGCGAAGCCGTGCCGCAGGCGGCCGGGGAACTCCGCGACCAGCGACCGGGCGTACTCCGCCCAGCGGACGGCGTCGGCGGTGCGGTTGCGGGCGCTGTCGGCCAGGGCCAGCAGGGCGCACCACTCGACCGTCGCGAGCGGGTCCACCAGCGGCAGGTCGAGGCTGCCGCCCGCGTCGAGGAGGTGCTCCACGCACCGGCCGGGGTCGTTGGAGTGCAGGGCGGCCAGGCCCAGCGCGTGGTGCGCCGGGAAGTCCGGGCTCGCCGCGACCGCCTGCTCGGCCAGCCGCAGCCCTTCGGCGACCTCGCCCCGCCACACGGCGATCCGCGCGAGGCCGGCCAGGGCGAGGGCGTCGGTCGCGCCGGTCGTCCGGTGGGTCTCGGCGGCGTCGCGGTAGCACTCGGCGGCGGCGGCGAGGCGACCCAGGCGCTCCAACGCCTCGCCGCGCGCTTGGGCGAGGTCGCCCAGGACGTCGCCGCGGTCCTCGTCGCGGGCCGCGCGGACGGCGCGGTCGAGGTGGCGCAGGGCGTCGGCGGGGCGTTCCAGCGCGGTGAGGGCGCGGCCCAGCCACAGCAGGGCCTCCGGCGGGCAGTCGGTGCCGGCGGCCAGCGCGACGGCCTCCTCCAGGAGGTGGGGCGTGCGGCGGTCGACGGGTTTGCCCAGCCGGACCGCGAGCGCCGCCACCAGCAGGGCCGGGTCGCCCAGCCGGCGGGCGGCGCGCACGACGTGGTCGGCGCGGGTGCGGCCGGCGGCGGGGTCGGCGGCCAGGCCGATCGCCAGCAGCAGCCGGCCGCGCCGGTCGATGAGGTCGCGCTGCTCGCGTTCGAGCAGGGCGTTCGCGTCGGCGTGGCGGCCGTGTGCGCGGTCGGTGAGGGCGCAGCGCAGGGCGATCTCTGGCCGGTCGGGCGGGCACAGGGCGAGCAGGTCGCGCACGGCCCGGCGGTGCTCGTGGGGGCGACCGGCGGCGTGGGTGGCGGCGACCAGGCCACGCAGGAGGTCCCGGCGGGTGGCGGTGTCCTCGCGGGGCGTGCGGCGCAGGGCGGCGTCCAGCCAGTGCGCGGCCACGGCGGGCGCGATGCGGGCGGACGCCTCGGCCGCGGCCACCAGTTCGCCGACCGACCCCGGCCCGCTCGGCGCGGCCGGCGGGCTCGGCACCACCCGGCTCTCCCCCGCCGTCTCGACCAGGTGGGTGTCGGCGGGCAGGCGCAGGCGGTGGTCGTCGGCCACCGCGACCACCACGTGGGCCGTCGGCGGGTGGCGGAAGAGGTGGTCCAGCAGTTCCAGGGTCGCCGGGTCGGCCAGGTGCGCCTCGTCCACCGCGATCAGCAGGCCCGGGGTCCGCGCGATCGACTCGACCAGTTCGGCGGCGGTGCGGTGCACGCGATGTCGTTCCACGGCGTTGAACAGGCACGCGGCACGGTCCAGCGACGCGTGCAGCACGGCGCCCAGCAGCAACAACGCGTTCTGCGCGGTGACGGACTCCACCCCGCGCAACGCCCGCCGCAGGACCCCGAACGGCACGAACCGGTCGGCCTCGGCGGCGTGCGCGTGGACGACGGCCATGCCCTCCCGCCGCGCCGCCCCGGCCAGCTCGGCCAGCCACCGCGACCGGCCGGCCCCCGCCACGCGGACCGCCCGCGGCCCGCCGGGTCTCAGCACGTCGGTGGAACTCGTGGTCATGGCACCTCCCGGGGACAAGGAGGGGACCGGCCGGCGGGGGATACGCCGGATGCGGAAATCACCCGGACGGGCGCGCCACCCGCAGGTCCACCTGGAGCAGCACCGGCGACACCGCGAACCCGGCCCGCACGTAGCTCGGCACCGCCCGCTCGGTCGAGTACACGGTCACCCGCTCCAGCCGCAGGTCGCGGGCCGCCGCCAGCACGTCCCCGACCAGCCGCCCGGCCACCCCGCGCCCCCGTTCGGCGGGCCGCACGTACACGCACTGGAGGTCCCCGGACGCCCGGTCGAACGACCGCGGGTGCGGCACCCGCACCACCACGCCCAGCCACGCCATCCCCAGCACCACGCCGTCCCGCACGGCCACCGAACACCGGTGCGAGGCCGTGTTCGCCTCCGCCCAGTCCGCGAACCGCGGCACGAACTCCGCCAGCGGCACGGGCACGGACCCGTGCACCTCCTCCACCCACCGCCACCGCAACTCGCCGACGGCGGCCAGTTCACGCGGTCGCGCGGCACGCACCTCGATGTCGTCCACGACCCCAGTCAACCGGTCCGTTCGGCAAACCGGCCGGATTTTCCGCTCCACGGCGGGACAATGGCGGGAAAAACTCGACAGGGGGTCGGGCGGTGCGAGACGGGGGGCTGTTCACACCGTTGCGGGAGCCGGTGTTCCGGCGGTTGGTCGCGGGGCGCGGGTGCGCCGAGCTGGCCAACGCGATCGCGCCCGTGGCGCTGGCGTTCGCCGTGCTGGACGTGACGGGCAGTCTGGTGCAACTCGGGGTCGTGGTCGGGGCGCGGTCGCTGGCCGTGGTGCTGCTGGTGCTGTTCGGCGGGATGCTGGCCGACCGGCTGCCGCGTTCGGTGATCCTGCAGGGCACCGCGCTGCTGGCCGCCACCACGCAGGCCGTGATCGCGGTGGGCGTGCTGGGCGGGTTCGCGACGTTGCCGCTGCTGGTGGTGCTCAGCATCGCCAACGGCGTGACGTCGGCGATGTCGCTGCCCGCGGCCGCCGCGCTGACCCCGCAGACCGTGCCCGCGGCGATCCTCACGCAGGCGAACGCGGTGGCGCGGATGTTCGTCAACAGCGGCCGGTTCACCGGGGCGGCGGTCGGCGGCGTCCTGGTCGGCGTGTTCGGACCGGGGTGGGCGATGTCGGTCAACGCGGGGGTGTTCCTCGCGGCGGCGCTGGCGTACCGGGCGGTGCGGGTCGAGCGGGCGCCGCGCGCCGCCGGGTCGGCGTTCAAGGACTTGGCCGACGGGTGGCGCGAGTTCACCGAGCACACCTGGGTGTGGGTGGTGGTGCTGCAGTTCATGGTCGTGAACGCGGTGCTGGCGGGCGGCTTGTTCGTGCTCGGACCGGCGGTGGCCGACCAGTCCATCGGGCGCACGGCATGGGGTTTCGTGGTCGCCGCGCAGACCATGGGCGCGTTGGTCGGCGGGGTGCTGATGGCGCACTGGCGGCCCCGGCGGGCGTTGTTCGCCGGGGTGGCGGTGGTGCTGCTGGAGGTCATCCCGTTGATCACGCTCGCGCAGGCGCCGCACGTGCTGCCGTTGCTGCTGGCGATGTTCGTGGTCGGGGTGTCCGGCGAGGTGTTCGTGGTGGCGTGGGACGTGTCGCTGCAGGAGAACATCCCGCCGGACAAGCTCGCCCGGGTCTACTCCTACGACATGCTGGGGTCGTTCATCGCGCTGCCGGTGGGCGAGGTGGTGGCCGGGCCGTTGGGGACGCGGTTCGGCACGGAGACGACGTTGCTGGCCGGGGCGGTGGTGTTGGCGTTGGTCACGTGCTGGTCGTTGTCCAGCCGGCAGGTGCGCGGGTTGGTGCGGCGCGCGCCGGTGGAGGCGTCGGGCTGAAGTCCAGTTTCGCGGAAGTGGCCCGCGACAGCGGTTCCGGGCGCGTGCGAGGGTCGGCACGCGTTCCCCGAGCCCCTTGGAGTGACCCCGTGGACCCCGTGCTGGCCGCCGACCTCGCCGCCCTGCCGGACGTGCTCGACACCACCCGCCGGTACGCGGCGGAGGTGCTGGCCGGGCTGGGTGAACGCCCGGTGAGCCCGGCGGTGACGGCCGATCCTCGTGCGCTGCCGGTGGCCGGCGGTGGTTTCGCGGGGGCGCTGGCGGAGTTCGGCGAGCGGTGGGCGGACGGGTTCGCGGCCTCCGCCGGCCCGCGCTACCTGGGTTTCGTCACCGGTGGCGCGACACCGGCGGCCGTGGCGGGCGACTGGCTGGCCAGCGCGTTCGACCAGAACCCGGCGTCGCGGAGTGGGGCGGAGGCGGCGACCGAGCTGGAGCGGGAGACCGTGCGGTGGCTGGCTGAGTTGTTCGGAGTGGACGGTCACACCGGCGCTTTCGTCAGCGGCGCCACGATGTCGAACTTCGTGGGCCTCGCGATCGCGCGGGAGTGGCTGGGTGAGCAGCGCGGGGTTTCGGTGGCGGAGCAGGGGGTCGCGGCCCTGGGCGAGGTGGCCGTGTTGTCCGGTTCGCCGCATTCGAGCGTGTTCAAGGCGCTGTCGATGCTCGGCCTGGGGAGGGGTTGCGTCCGGCTCGTGCCGACGTTGGCCGGGCGGGAGGCCGTCGATGTGGGGGCGTTGGAGGAGGTGCTGGGGTCGATCTCGGGGCCGGTGATCGTGGTGGCCAACGCGGGGACGGTCAACACGGTCGATTTCGACGACCTGCGGGCGCTGGTGGGGCTTCGGCAGCGGTACCCGTTCTGGCTGCACGTCGATGCCGCGTTCGGCGGGTTCGCCGCGCTGAGTGGGGAGCACGCGCACTTGGTGGACGGGTTGGCGGAGGCCGACTCGGTGTGCGTGGACCTGCACAAGTGGCTCAACGTGCCGTACGACTCGGCGGTGCAGTTCACGCGACGACGCGACCTGCAGGTGAGGGTGTTCCAGAACGCTGCCGCTTACCTCGGCCTGCCGACCGAGGACCCGGACTTCGTGCACCTGACTCCGCAGAACTCCCGCCGGTTGCGGGCGCTGGCGGCGTGGTTCGCACTGGCCGCGTATGGGCGTGAGGGGCATCGTGAGGTGGTGGAGCGGTGCGTGGCGCAGGCCCGGCGACTGGGGGCGTTGCTTGACGGGACGGACGGGGTGCGGTTGCTGGCCCCGGTGCGGCTGAACGTCGTGTGTTTCGCGGTGGAGGGGGCGGAGGCGGGTGAGGTGTTGGAGCGGGTGAACGGTTCGGGCGAGACGTTCCTGACCCCGACGGTGTATGCCGGGCAGCCCGCACTACGAGCGGCATTCAGCAACTGGCGCACGACAGACAACGACACGGACCGCGTCCACGCCGCAATCGTCAAGGCACTCACAAACTAAACCTCAACCCGCACAGCGGCACTTCACGCCGCACCGCGGCGTTTCGCCGCGCAGCGGCGTGCTTTTGGTTTGGGCTCCCAGCCACAAGGGGCCTTCGTGTTCCCCACCGTATGACCTGTCCGAAGGGCTACCACACTTTTCGGGGGTCGGGCCAAAAAGTTTTGCGAGGAACGAGCAAAAGTTTTTCGACCGACCCCCGAAAAGTGTGGTCGGCTCCGCCAGGTCATGCGGTGGGGAACACGCAGGACCTTCCCCCCCACTGGAGGCCTCCCGGCCGCTTTTAAGCTTTGGAGCGCTTCGCGCGTGCGCGAAGCGCTCTCAAGCGCGAAGCGCGTTCATCCTCGGTTAGCGCGGAGCGCGTCCTGCTAGGACCCGCGAAGCGTGGATTTGAGTAGCGAAGCGTCAAGTCTAAAGCGTAAAAGAGCCTCGCCGGCGGGCGAGCCACCGAAGATGACACAACTGCCAAAGCGGGGGCTTCTTGCTTGTGTCATCTCCGCATGACCCGGCAAAGCCAACCACATTTTCCCGGGGTTGGTCGAAAA